>NZ_JBNNWO010000015.1:0-195297 GCF_050281105.1 Methylobacterium sp. NPDC080182 | reverse complement strand
GAGAACGTGCAGACGTTCCAGCAGATCGTGGCCTCGACCAACCAGCAGCAGCTGGGCATCGAGCAGGTGATGGGGGCGCTGCAGAACATCCGCCAGGCCAGCCAGCAGACGGCGGCCGGCACGCGGCAGGTCGAGGCCGCCTCCGCCAACCTCACCGAGCTCGCCCAGGCCCTCATGGCCCTGGCCGAACGTTACCGGCACTGATCCGCCGCTCCGACCGTCCTCCTGCGGCTACGGCCCGATCGTTCGGACCGCGCTCTCCTCGTCCGGCTGGTCCGGATCGGCGGAGGCCGGCGACACTCAGCCGCGATGCGCCGGCCGATGCGGTGCCTGTCGCCGGGACGCGGTCGCGGCGCGCGCGCGGGCTGCCCGGACGCGCACGATGTCGGCCATCCCGACCGGCCGCGGCGGTGCCTCGCCGGTGAACGGCATCCGGCTGTGGACATCGCCGTAATAGTCCGACCCGCCCATCCCGAAGCCGCCGGCGACGACGGGTCCGTCGAGGAGCGGCTCTCCGGCCGACGCTCCGGTGGCGATGAGGACGAGGAGTGGGACGGGGAGGAGGAGGCGCATGATCACATGCGTACACCGTCCTGCGTCAGCTTCGCGGCGGCGGCGGTCACGATGGCGTGCGCGCTGCCGGGCCGCGGCGCTGCCCTCAGGTGTCCGGGTCGACCCCGCGATAGCGCGTGGGATGCGTGCACGCCTTCTGCCAGCCGGTCCGTCCCTGCACGAAGCCGACCTCCAGGAAGTGAACGAGCGGGTTGACGCCGGCCACGCGAACATCCGGGTTCGCGTCGAGATACCCGTCGGTGCTGAAATGCCCGCTCGGGTCACGGCCCTCGCGCCAGCCGAGATCGAGGTAGTGTCGCGCCGGACCGTGGGGATACTGGCACGTGTCGGCGTACCAGCTCCTGTAATAGGCCTCATCGAAGCCCGGGAGCGGGCTCTCCAGATAATGATCGAGACCGTACCGGTCGCGGATCTGGCCGGCGACGCGCGCGGCGACGGCCGCGTAATCCCGCAGATGCGTCCCTTCCACGAAGGCCTCGTCCTCGGCGAGACCGAAGCGCGCTCCGCGCAGCGCCGCGAACGGGTCGAAGAACGAGACCCCCCGGCGTGCGCAGACGGCGCGGAGGAGATCGGAATAGACCTCGACCGCGGCGGGATCGCGCTCGGCAACCCTCGAGACCGGCGTCGGCGGCAGCGCCGAGACCAGCGTGTCGAGGGCGAAGGCCTGGAAGCGGTCGACGATGCGATCCGCGTGGTCGGAGAAATCGGCCGTCGCCGATCGCCCGAGCGCCGACGGCGAGCGGATGTCGTTGGTCCCGACGAACAGGACCGCCAGGAAGGCCGGCAGGGGCGCACGCAGCAGGTCGAGGGCCCGGTGGTACGAGCGGGCCGTCGCGCCCGCGAGCCCGGCATTCAGCACGGGACGGGAAACGACCGGCCGCGGCATGTGAGCCGCGTGCGAGTCGCCGGCGAGCACGACGCAGCCGCTCGGCGCAGCGTCGAAGACGGCCTGGATATGGCCGATCTTGTGACGGCGGAGGGCGCCGCTGCGGAGCGCCCTCACGGCCTCTGACAAACCCATACGAATCTTGAACACCGCCCCCGCGCCCCGCACCGTAGGAGGCTCAGTTTTCCCAAGTCCAGTCCCCCCGAGCGCGAATCCGATTTTCAACGCCGCCGGTGTTGCCGGGCGACAGTGCCGGGAATGCCGCCCGGGTCATGAATGCTGGCCGGTGGCGGAACCAGATTCGCCGGTGCGCTGTTGTGGAGCCCTCCGCGATGGTGCAATGGAGCCGCCCCTGCGGGCGCCGTCGACCGCCACGAATCCCGCTCGTGCTCTCGTCCTCGATCGATAACATGGTCCGCGGCTACTTATCGTTCACGCCCTTCAAGTTGAGAGACCTTCATCCGGCACCGGTGGCGCGGCGACATGTCTTTTTCATTCACGGATTCGACGCCCGCAGCGGCATCCGCTTCCCCGCCTTCTTCAAGCGGGAGCTTCACCGTCACGCGACCCGGTTCGGGGCGATGCCGCGCGCGGTCTCGGAGATCCGGACCGATCCGGATGGTCTGACCCGGAGCTGGACGGTCGACGCGCCCGCCGACGGCGACGGTGCGGCGGTCCGCTGCAAGACCCTGATCTGGAGCGATATCGTCCATGCGGATCTCGCGCGTCCCGTGTCGCGCAAGCTGGCTCTGCTGGCGCGGAGCGTCGCGGCGGGGCTCGCACAGGGATTGGTCTTCAAAACGTCCCGGTTCGGATGGCCCTACACGGTGCTGACCGCTTTCCCGTTCTTCGTCGCCTTCGTGGCCCCGGCGCTCCTGATCGCGGTCGGCACCGCGATCTACGCTGCCGTCAGCCCGGCGGCGCCGACGGAAACGGTCGGCGTGGCGCTGCTTCTCGCGGCCGCGGCGCTCGCGCTCCTGTACGGCGCCAAGAAGGCGCTCGGGCGCCTGTTCTTCTGGCACATCCTGAGCATCCGGATCTTCTTCTGGCAGCACGCGACCGGTCGGCGGCCGGATTACGCGGACCGGGTCGCGGCCTTCCGGGACCGTGTCCTGGCCGAACTGGCCCACTGGCGCGCGAACCCCGCGGACGCGCCCGACGAGGTCATGATCGTCGGCCACTCCCTCGGCGCAGCCATGGCGGTCGAGGTCGCCGCGCAGGTCCTCGCGCGCCTCGGGACCGACGATCGAGGGCATCCGCGCCTGTCGCTCGTCACGCTCGGCTCGGGGCTGCCCTTCGTGGCGCTCCAGCACGAGGCCCGCGCGCTGCGCGACGACATCGCGACCCTCGTCTTCAGCGACCGCATCGTCTGGTGCGACTACCAGGCCCCCCAGGATTGGCTCAACTGCTACGGCTTCAATCCGATCTTCGATCTCGGATTCGGACGACCCGCCTTCCTGGCCTGCAACCCGCTCATCCGTTCCGCCGGGGTCAAGGACAGGATACCCGAGGACGACTACAAGCGTCTGCGCCTCAAGCCTTTCCACATGCACTTCCAGTTCCTGAAAGCCAATTTCAGGCCGGGGGAGTACGATTTCTTCGAGATGATCCTCGGGCGGCAATCGCTGCTCGACCGCGCCCTGCGGCCGGTCTGCCGCCGCGCGGTCCCGCCCGCGCAGGGCGCGTGATCGCGTCCGCGGGAGACGCGTCGGGACACGATCGGAGCCGCCGGTCCGAGCCGCCGGATATCAGACGGCCACATTCCGGTCGTCAGCACGCCGCCGGAATGTCTCGGCATCTCGGAGTCAGGAGCGGACCGGTGGGAGCGATGGGAATGAGGATGCTGCCGGTTCTCGTTGCGCGGAAGGGCGCTCTCGTCGGGATGCTCCTGGCGGTGCTCGCCGTCCCGGTCGCGGGCGAGGCCGGCTGGAAGGGGCCGGAGGCGCAACCGCTGTTCGTCAACGAGGCCAATCCGGCCGGCTACAACTACGCGCCGAGCGTCATCACCGAGAACGGGACCACCGACATCTGGTGGTGCGGTCAGGGCAAGACAGACGTCATCTTCCATCGCTCTTACACGCCGCAGACCGGCTTCTCGCCGGTGCGGATCGTGTTCCAGCCGACGCCCAACTCCTGGAACCGGCAGTACGTCTGTGATCCCAGCGTGATCCGGGGCCGCTTCGTCAACCCGGCGGACGGGCAGACCTACGCATACGCGATGTACTATTCGGGCGCCGACAACCTGCCCGGAAACAACAACCAGACCGGCCTCGCCTTCTCGAACGACAAGGTGACGTGGGTCGACTACCCGGAACCGGTCATCAAGCCGATCAACCCGGTCGTCGCGCAGGGTAATTACGGCACCGGCCAGCCGGCGACCTTCTCGGACGGTCGGTCCGGCCTGTTCGTCTTCACCACGGATCTCACCGGGCCGCAGGGGGTGCGGGGCTTCGGGGACCTCTACGTCCGGCACACGGCCGACGGCGTGCATTTCGGGGCGCCGGCGCGGGTCCCCAACGCCACGACCGACGGCTCGACCATCAACCCGAACTCGGATTTCGCCTACGATCCCAAGACCGGCGAGGTCTACGTCATCACCGGGTTGCCGGGCCGCGTGTGCCAGCAGGTGGCCTGCAAGGATCCGGGGCGCAATCCCGACCGGGAAACCTACCAGATGGGGCTGTTCAGGATGCCCCTGAAGGCTGTGCTGAGCGGGGCGCCGGCGGCGTGGACACCCCTGGGCTACCTGAACTCCGACGTCACGGGCTTCTACCTGAACCACAGTCCCGGCTTCCAGCGCGACGGGGCGGGGTTCCTGACGCCGTTCCTGCCGGACATCACGGTCTTCTTCTCAGGGGGTGATCCCTATCCCGGCACGTGGCGGATCGCCGAGGCGCGGCGGCCGAGGGGCGCCGACCGCCTTCCCCTGCGGCGCGCCTTCGGGCCCGGCGGCCACTGGGTGACGACCGGCTATATCGGGCCGGGCTACACGATCGAGCGCAGCCTCGGCACCGTGTTGACGCTCCCGGCGCCGGGGACCGCGATGCTGATGAGCTGCGCGGCAGGACAGGACCACTTCCTCAGCCGCGACCCGCGATGCGAGGGCCAGACACCGCTCGGGCAGACCGGCTACGTCTACGAGGCGCAGAGGCCGGGGAGCCATCCGATCTACCGTTGCATCGCCGGAGGCCGCGATCATTTCGTGTCGACAGTCCCGGACTGTGAGGGTCACGTGTCCGAAGGGATGCTCGGCTACGCGCTGGACTGAGAATCCGTCCCGCGGCGCGAGGCGGCGGCCGGATCGCCTGATCCGCCCGCGCCGGACGGGATGGACTCCCGCCGCTTCAAGTCTCCGATGACCTCCTGGTCGGGACGCCCCTGATCGATGCCGTCCGGGACTGGCTTGCGCGCGCGGGCCGTAAATTTTCCGGTAACGCTACCGGCGCGGCGAAAATACTCGCGCGCTTAATCCGGACTTAACCCTAACCGGTATTCTTAGTCATCCCCGAGAATCGGGTTGCTCCGGTTGGAAAGATAGCGATCCATGTCCTCCATCACCCTGTCGGCCGCGACGCGCCAGAACCTGCTCTCGCTGCAGGACACCGCCCAGCTGATGGCGACCACCCAGAACCGGCTCGCGACCGGCAAGACCGTCAACTCCGCCCTCGACAACCCGACCAACTTCTTCACCTCCCAGGCCCTCGACGGACGCTCCTCGAGCCTGAACTCGCTCCTCGACGGCATCTCCAACGGCATCCAGTCGATCCAGGCCGCCAACCAGGGCATCACCTCGATCCAGAAGCTCGTGGACCAAGCCAAGTCGATCGCCAACCAGGCGCTCTCGACCCAGCTCTCGACCACCGGCACCGCCGCCAACGCCTACAGCGCCAGCACCGCCTCCTCGACCGTGCTCCTGACCATCAACGGCAGCTCGGTCTCGGCCACGGTCGCCGCCTCCTCGAGCGTCAACGCCACGGTCGCCGCCCTCAACGCCGCCGTCAGCTCGGCCTCGACCTCGTCGAGCGGCGCCTTCGGCGCCGGCGCGATCTTCTCGGTCGACAGCACCGGCACCAAGATCGTCCTGAACGCCCAGGCGGACGTGGAATTCCAGAACTCGGGCAGCCAGACGGCGCTCGGCTTCACCGCCTCGGCCACCACCGCCTCGACCTACGGCACCGCCGCCAGCACCGTGGTGTCCAGCGACCTGTCGATCTCGGGCGTGACGCAGCGCGCCTCGCTGGCCAATCAGTACAACAACCTGCTCAACCAGATCACGCAGCTCGCCAGCGACGCCAGCTACAACGGCGTCAACCTCATTGCCGGCAAGGGCAATGACATGAACATCAAGTTCAACGACACCGGCAGCTCGAACCTGAACGTCGCCTCGGTCGACGCGACCTCCAGCGGCCTGGGCCTGTCGTCGATCACCAACTCGAACAGCTCGACCAGCCAGAACGGCCTCGGCAACTTCCTGCTGAACGCCGACGTCAACAAGACCCTGGCGGTCCTGACCACGGCCGGCGCGGCCCTGAACTCCGCGGCGAGCACGCTGGGCTCGAACCTGTCGGTGGTTCAGAACCGCCAGGACTTCTCCAAGCAGCTGATCAACGTGCTGCAGACGGGCTCGGCCAACCTGACCAACGCCGACCTGAACCAGGAGGCGGCCAACTCGCAGGCGCTGTCGACCCGCCAGTCGATGGGCATCTCGGCCCTGTCGCTGGCCAACTCCGCCCAGCAGGGCGTCCTCCAGCTCCTGCGGTAAGCGATACGCACCGCGTCGACCGAGCGGCCGGAGTCGAACTCCGGCCGTTCGCGTTCGCGGCGTCCCGAGGCCGCATCCGGCCGGAACGCGAGAGACCGGTCCCGGCAGCACGACCGCCCGCAGCCCGCCGCTGTCCCCCGGATTCCCGTGGAGGCAGCGCCGGTCATCGCGGATCGGGAACCGGCGGACCCGCCCCTTTCCGGCATCGCAGGATCCGAACGCCCGGTGGCCGACGCCGGCACTGTCGGGACCAGAGGTCACACCCCCTTCTCGCATCCGCGTGCCGGTTGCGGTTGGACGCGGCGGCGGCTCCGGATAAGACCGGGCCATGAGCATCGAAGATCTTCGGGGGGAGGTCGAGCGGCTGAGTCGGCGCGAGCGCGCGCTGGTTGAGGAGAACGCGCGCCTGCGCGCGTCACAGGCCCCGGTCACCGCCCCGACAACCACTCTGGCCGGAGTCGGCACCGCCCGCTCCGATCTTCTGTTCACCGCCGCCGACAAGACCCGGATGGCGATGATCGTCACCGATCCGAACCTGCCCGACAATCCGATCGTCTTCGCCAACCGCGCCTTCCTGGAACTCTCCGGCTACTCGGCGGGGGAGCTGATCGGGCGCAATTGCCGCTTCCTCCAGGGGCCCGCGACGGATCCGGCCGATGTCGCCCGCATCCGCGATGCCATCGCCGCGCGGCGCGACGTGGTGGTCGAGCTGCTGAACTATCGGCGCGACGGCAGCACCTTCGTCAACGAACTCTACATCAGCCCCGTCTTCGGACCGCTCGGCGAGTTGCTGTTCTTCTTCGGCAGTCAGCTCGACCTCACGCGCTTCCGGCAGCGCGAGGCGCAGGCCGTCGAGCGGACCATCGCGCCGCGGCATGCCCGGGCGGACGACGCGGTGGGCTTCTGCATCGTCGAGCTGCGCTTCGACGGGGATGGCAGGGCCGCGGATTACCGCGTCGTGGAGACCAACGCCGCCTTCGAGGATCAGTCCGGCCTCGGCGCTGCGGCGGGACGCTGGATGAGCGCGCTCGAGCCGGACCACGCCCGACGCTGGTTCGACACCCTCGGTGACGTGGCGCGATCCGGGCACAGCGCCCGGTTCAAGGGAGCCCTGTCGCGAACGGGACCCATCCTCGATGTCCGCGCGATGCGGACCGGTAGCGGGACGCAGAACCGCGTCGCGATCCTTCTCGAGGATCCGGCGGTCCGGCAGGCGGACGAGGAGCGGCGGGAGGCCCGGACGCGCGACCGGAAGATCGAGCATGACTTGGTCTGGCGGACGAGCCGCGACCTTCTCGTGGTCTGCGCCCTCGACGGAACCTGCCAGGCGGTCAACCCGGCCTGGACGGAGCTACTCGGGTGGCCGGCCAGCAGCTTGGTCGGCATCCGCATCGATACCCTGATCCATCCGGACGACGGCGAGACCGCGGCCAGCGCGTTCGAGACGCTGCGGACCGGCCACACGCTGTCGGACCTCGACGTCCGGTTCCGGACCGCCGACGGCGCGTATCGCTGGATCGCCTGGAACGCCATCGCGCGCGGGGACCGGTTCCACGCGACAGGGCGCGACGTCACGGAGCGCCGCGCCCTCGAGGAGCAGCTGCGTCAGTCGCAGAAGATGGAGGCCGTCGGGCAGCTCACCGGCGGCGTGGCGCACGACTTCAACAACCTGCTGACCGTCATCAAGTCGTCGACCGATCTGTTGAAGCGACCGGGCCTCAGCGAGGATCGGCGGGGCCGCTACGTCGACGCCATCGCCGACACGGTCGACCGCGCCGCCAGATTGACCAGCCAGTTGCTGGCCTTCGCGCGCCGGCAGGCACTCCGACCGTCGATCTTCGACGTGGTGCAGTCGGTGGCCGCCATCGCCGACATGGTCGGCACGCTGACCGGCGCGCGCATCCACGTCGCGACCGACACGGATGCCGGCACGGACGCGGACGGCCGCAGGCTGCGCTGCCACGTCGATGCCGACCCCAGCCAGTTCGACACGGCCCTCGTCAACCTCGTGGTGAACGCCCGCGATGCCATGCAGGGCGAGGGCCGCCTCGTGATCAAGGTGCGGCGCGCGGACCGGATCCCGGCGCTGCGGGCGCATCCGGCCGTGCCCGGCGATTTCGTGGCCGTGTCGGTCTCGGATACCGGCTCGGGCATCGAAGCGGACCTCCTCGAACGCATCTTCGAGCCGTTCTTCACGACGAAGGGCGTCGGCCACGGCACCGGCCTCGGCCTCAGCCAGGTGTTCGGCTTCGCCAAGCAGTCGGGCGGTGACGTCGCGGTCGACAGCGTCGTCGGCGTCGGGACCACCTTCACGCTGTTCCTGCCGCGGTCCCAGCAGGCGGAGGTCCAGGAGGGCGTGCCGGACGAGCCGGAGCCGCTCGCCGAGGGTCACGGCACGCCCGTCCTCGTGGTGGAGGACAACGAGGAGGTCGGCGCCTTCGCCCGGCAAGCCCTCGTGGAACTCGGCTACAGGGCTGTCTGGGTGAAGGACGCACAGGCGGCTATCGCCACGATCGAGGCGAACGGCCAGGAGATCGAGATCGTCTTCTCCGACGTGGTGATGCCGGGCATGAACGGTGTCGATCTGGCCCGGGAGATCAGGCGCCGTCGTCCCTACCTGCCCGTCGTCCTCACCTCCGGCTACAGCCACGTGCTGGCGTCGGAGGGCACCGCCGGCTTCGAGCTCCTGCACAAGCCCTACTCGGTGGCCGACCTCAGCCGGGCCCTGCGTAGGGCGCTCCGGGAACGGTCGGCGCTGACCTTCGGCTGACGAGGTCGCATCCGACCGGACCGACGCGCGTTACGTCCCCGACCGCCCGAAGATTCGGACAGGACACCGCACCATGTCGTCGGATACGCCGCGTCCCGGAGACGACCCGCTGCCTCCCATCGACGATCCGCTGCCGGAGCCCGCACCGCCCGACGGGGACCCGCCGGCCGAGCCGCCGGCGCCGCGTCCTCCCGGTCCCATCGAAGTGGGGTGAGATCGGGCGCCGGTCGGCCGCCCGTTTGC
The DNA here is from genome assembly GCF_050281105.1 of Methylobacterium sp. NPDC080182. Lineage (NCBI taxonomy): Bacteria > Pseudomonadati > Pseudomonadota > Alphaproteobacteria > Hyphomicrobiales > Methylobacteriaceae > Methylobacterium > Methylobacterium sp. NPDC080182. The sequence goes on along the minus strand of NZ_JBNNWO010000015.1, from coordinate 186,063 downwards.
TTGCGGACGAAGACTGCATCGGGGCCGGAGGAGCTTCCGGCGGAACCGAAGTGTTCACCGGCCCGCGACGGGGGCTTTGCGATGCCGCGCCGCTTCTCAATGCAGCGGGTAGCGGCTCAGAAGGTCGTCCGTCCTCTGGACGGTCTTGTCATAGAGGCAGGCGGGCAGCGCCGCGTTCGCGCCGCTCCCGTTGGCCCACTCGCTGTCGGTCAGGTCGCCGCAATCCGCGTCCCGGAAGGCGATCCAGGCCCGCTGCGCCCGCTCGAGCCGCGTCTTCCAGAGTGCCCTGGCGTCGGGGTCCGGCGTGCGGTCGTCGTGATCGATCACCGACATCGCCTTCCTGTAGGCCGCGTTGAGCTTCGCGTCCGCCTCCTGCAGGGCGCGGGTCATGCACGCCGTCGTGCCCGGCGTGGAGGTCTCGGTCAGACACAGTTTCGCGGACGGCTGGTCGGCTCCGGCGGTCGTCGGCACGGCGAGGCAGGCGAGCAGCCCGGCAAGGACGGAAGCCGAGGCCTGCAGCAGGCGTGGGGGCTTGTGAATCATGGCTCTGGGATCCGGTTCGCGCGTCGCATCGACCCGGCTGAGGGGTCCTGCGCGCGGCGGGTGACGGCGGGTCGGAGCGGAACGCGGCCCGGGCCGCGACCTCAGCGTGCCTCGACGACCACGGCGGTGCCGTAGGCGACGACGCCCATCATCGACTGGTCGGTGTCCGCCGTATCGAAACGCATCATGACGACGGCGTTGGCGCCGAGTTGCGCCGCGTTCTGCGCCATGCGGTCGATCGCCTGCGACCGCGCCTGCTCGATCAGCTGGCTGTACTCGCTGATCTCGCCGCCCATGATGCTGCGCAGTCCGGCGGTGAAATTGCCCACCGCACCGCGGCTGTGCACCACGGCGCCGAAGCAGGGGCCGCGGACCTCGCGCACGTGGTAGTTCGGAATGTTCTCGGTCGTGACGATGATCATGGCAGCTCACTCAGCCGGGTGGTTGGGAAAGACGGGAGGCAGTCAGGGCGAGCACGACAGGTCGCCGCCCGGACACTTGATCTGGGCTGCCAGGTCCTGGATCCGCTGGCGCGTCAGCGTGATCTTGCACGCGCCCAGGAGCATCGGGGCGATGCTTCCGTTGTCGTCGGGCGTCAGCGTGTTGAAGCCGGTCCGCAGGTTGCACTCGGAATCGCGGAAGGCGATCCAGGCGCGCTCGGCGGCGACCAGATTGCGTCGGCCGTTCTCGTCGAGCTTGCTGCGCAGGGTCGCGTAGCGGCGGTTCAGCTCCGCATCGGCCCGGTCGAATTCCTGGGCCGTGCAGGTGTTGGCGTCCATCTGGTTCGCGGAGGCGCCGCAATCGACCTCCGCCGCGTATCCGGCGGTCGGGACGAGGATCACGGCAGTGAGAAAGGCGTTGCGCAGCATGGCGGACTCGGTGCGGGAGAGGGCGGACGACACGGCGGCCGATGCGCAGATCACGGGTCGTCGGACGCCGACTGTGCGTCGCGGGCCCGGAAGCCGTAATAGCCGCGGTCGGCGTCGTAGAGGACGTCGAAGCCGTTCAGGACATGCAGCCCCGTGTTGACGAAAGGCTGCGGGCGCACCGTGTTGAGGACGATGCGTTCGGGAGCGAGCGGCGCGGCTCGGTCGCCGACATCGATCGCGTAGCCGGCCGCGTCGCCGAACTGGAAGCCGAGACGCGTTCCCGGGCGGAGCACGGCGTGATCGCCCGCATCGGCCCGGAGGCTGTCGGCGACCTGGGACGGCGGCAGCGTCAGGAACATGCCGGTGACACCGGTATCGAGGAGCCCCCGGCCGCAGGCGGCGGGCTCACGGCCGTCGACGGTGATGCAGACGGGAACGCCGAGCCAGTCGCCCGGCACGTGCGGGTGCGGGTCGAGCTTCACGAAGCGGTAGCGGCCGCGCGTGTTGGCGCGCGTCAAGCCGACATGCACGCCGCGTCGGGTCAGCACGTAGCCGCGGTGCACCGAACCGGGTCCCGGCGGCTCCGCGTTGAGGAGCGGATTGGTGTCCGGCGTGCTCTGCGTCTGGCTGTCGTCCTCGCGGCCGAAACCGATCCCCATCATCGCCACGTGGGCCGGCGTCACCTCGGGCGTGCAGCTGCGAGCGCGCGCGGTGCAGTCGATCCGGTCGACGGCGAGGACCCGGATGGGCTGCGTGACCACGCTCGCTCCATCGCGGCCGACGATGGAAACCGGGACGCGCACCCAGCGTCCGACCATGATCCGGCCGGAACTCGAGTAGGTCAGCCGTCCGGGCTCGCTCGGCAGGCTCTCGTTGTCGGGAATCCGAGCGGCTGAGACCACGATGCCGGTCGAACCGGTATCAACGAGCACCGGACGAGCCTCGCCGCCGAACGACAGGCCGAGGCGCGGGGACTTCGTGATGGCGTCGCCGGGTCGCGGCGCGTTGAGGAAGGGCAGGAAGATGCCGCGTCGGTCATCGCCGTAGCTCGGCCCATCGTCGGCCCACGCCGACATCGCCGGGCCGAGCAAGGCCGCGCTCGCGATCCCGACGCCGAGGAGAGCCGAGACCGATCGGGTGTGAGGGGCCTGAGGACGGACGGTCAGGCAAACTGAGCGCGGAGGATGCTGAAACACCTGGCACATGTCGGCCCCGGGAGATGTCGTTTCCGAGTCGACACCGCGCGCGATCCGCACCGGCGTCGAGAACAGCTCTTCAGTCCGCGCACGGTTGCGCAGGCGTGGTGGACCGGATCCGGGCGTTCGGCGGCGAGAGCCAGTCCACCCTCAGGCGGTCGGGAGCACGATCCGGTCCGCCACGCGCGCAGCCGGTGCCACCACGAGAGATTTCATGAATATCTCTCAGATTAATAGAAGCCCTTAACAGTATTCGCTGTCCATCGCGTAGGCTCTCAACGATCAGTAGACGCTGTATTGACCCCTCTCCGATCCCGGGTCAACGAATCGTGAGAAATAGTGTTACCGGTTCAGTAAGCTGGGATGGCTTGCGGCGGATGATGAGCATTCGACGCCGTCGCGTCGCGTGTTCTGGACCGAACGCAGCGCCCGCGTCGCTCTCGATCGGAGCGCGCCGACGGTCCTGAGGGTGAAGGCTGTTCGGGGTGACCCTGCCGTCGATGGTGACGGGCACCGCCGCCGTCGGGCGGTTTCCGGACGACCGACGCCATCTCGGCCGCGCCTGTCGGAAGAAATTTTTCGCGTCACACCGCGCCGGCCGCACGAAACCGCGTCTGGCCGACCCATGCCCCTGTCGAGGCGGACGATCCACCGCCCGACCAGGGAGACCCGAGATGACCAAGACCAAGATCCTCGTCCTCGCCGCCAGCCTTCTCTGCGCCGCGGGTCCCGCCCTCGCCCAAGAGGCCGCGCCGCAGCACGGGAACCAAGAGTTCCTCGGCGTCGATCTCGACAACGGCGGCGTCTACTACAACGGCCGCAACTCCGGCCGTTACTGCGTCTACCGCACGGTCGAGGTCTACAATCGCTACACCGGCTACTTCGAGGCGCGGCGCGCCCGCCGCTGCGGCCGCGGTCTCTACCTGCCGTGAGGAGCGAGACCATGCTGACCGCCCTCTCGCCGCTCCACCTCGCCGCCCTCAGCCTGATCGTCGCGTATCTCGGCTGGGGCTGAGATGCCCGCTCCCCGCGCCGGCACCTGTGCCCCCGATGTCATCCGCATCGTCGCGGAGGCCGCCTCGACCGGCCGCGCTCACACCGTGAGATTGTTTCCCGATCCTCCAGCGGATAACCCTGTCGCGCGTGCCGACCGGGCGCGCCCCGCTCCGAGGACGATGAAACCGGGCCGCGACCCGGACAGGAGGACGCGCTTGCCGAGAGCCAACCCGGTATTCGCGCTGCGGCGGGCCGCCCGCACCGCGCTCATCCTGCTCGGGGTGACCTGCCTCGCCCCGCTCGCGCCCGCCAGGGCCGCCCCGGATCCGGCAGCCTTCGCCGACAATGCCGACGCCGTGGCGGTGGTTATCGGGAACCGCAGCTACAAGCAGACCGTGCCTGTCGACTACGCGCACAACGATGCCGAGGCGATCCGCGCCTACCTGATCGAGCGCCTGGGCTACCGCGAGAGCAACGTCTTCCTCCTGAAAGACGCGACCCTCAACGAGTTCAACCAAGTCTTCGGCACCGAGCGGAACCCGCAATCCGGCCGCCTCTGGCGCAGCGTGCGCGAGGGCCGCTCGAACGTCTTCGTGTACTATTCCGGCCACGGCGTCCCGGATCTCGCCACCAAGCAGCCGTTTCTGCTGCCCGAGGACGGCAACCCGAACCAGGGCGAGAGCGGGTACGCGCTGGAGACCCTGTACCGCAACCTCGAGCTCGTGAAGCGCAAGATCGGCGCCGACCACCAGCTCGTCGTGATGGTCGATGCTTGCTTCACCGGCGAGACCGGCCGCAAGGGCGAGAGCCTGCTGGCGGTGTCCGCACCCGGCTTCGCGCCCGCCCGGCCGAAGACGGAGGGCGGCATCGTCCGGCTGGTGGCGACATCGGGCGCGACACCGGCCAACTGGGACGAGGCGAACAAGCTCGGCTTGCTGACCAGCCGGTTCCTGATGGGCGTGTCGGGCCTCGCCGACGCGCGGGACCATCAGGGCGACGGCGACGGGCTCGTGCAGTGGACGGAGCTGAAGCGCTACCTCCGCCGCGAGGTGGAGGACGCGGCCCGCCGCGCGTCGGGCCGCGAGCAGGTACCCGAGATCGACGAGGCCCCGATCGTCCTCAAGGCCTCCCTGCCGGTGGCGGCCGTCGCGAAGGGGGTCGAGGCCATCCGGGACGAGGCGGCCTGGCGGCGGGCTGAAGCGCTCAGCACCCGGGAGGGCTTCGAGGCCTATATCGGCGCCTGCGGCGAGACCTGCCTGTACCGGCCTCAGGCCATGGACAGGCTCCTGGCCGGGCAGCGCCGGGACGCGGCGGCGATCGACCAGGAGAACTGGGCCAAGTTCGGGACCCAGCGGCAATATCAGGCCTATCTCGATTCCTGCGGCGAGGTCTGCGCCTATCGCAGCCTCGCCGAGGGCTATCTCGGCGGCAAGAACCCGAGCGCCGATCCGCGCGTCAAGCGCTGCGACGAGCTCGCCGCCGGCACGGACGATCCCGACCGTCCGAGCGGGGTCGCGGGCGTGAAGCTCGGCCGGATCGAGCCCGCCGCCGCGATCGACGCCTGCCGCGGGGCCTCGGCCGCCTATCCGGACCTGCGCCGGCTCTCCTACCAGCTCGGCCGCGCCTACGACCGGGCCGACCGCTACAAGGAGGCCTTCGCCGCCTACGACCGCGCCGCCAAGGCCGGGAGCATCTCGGCGCTGAACAACCTCGCCGCCCTCTACGAGAACGGCCAGGGTGTGAAGCGCCAGCAGGCCGAGGCGTTCCGCCTCTATCGGCAGGCGGGCGAAGGCGGGAACGTGGTGGCGCTGGCCAACGCGGCCCGGATGCTGGAGTACGGCAACGGCATCCCGAAGGACGAAGCGCAGGCGGTCGCCCTGTATCGCCGCGCCGTGGCCGGGGGCGACGTCGCGTCGATCAGCAAGCTCGTGCCGCACTACGCGACGGGCGCCTACGGCTTCCCGAAGGACCTGCGGCAGGGCTTCGACCTCTTCCGGCAGGCGGCGGACCGGGGCGACCCGGTGGCCATGGCCACGATGGCGACGCTGATCGACAACGGCTTCGGGCGGTATTTCCCCGGCGTGCGCTCGGCCGACATGGTCCTGCGCGCGCTGAAGCACGGGGAACTCGGCGCCGCCTCCGTCTCGGCGACCGACACCGCCGCCCAGAAGCTCAAGCCCGAGACGATCCGCTCGGTGCAGCGCGCCATCAAGGACGCGGATTACTACACCGGTGCCCTGGACGGGCGGTTCAATCCGGTCTTCGTCCGCGCCCTCGATCAGTACGCCCGGGCGAACGAGACCGAATGAGGCGCCTCCTCCTCGCCGCGCTGCTGCTCGCCCCGGCGGCGGCGCGCGCCGACCCCGCGACGCAGGCGCTGGCACCGTTCCTCGATGCGGTGGCGGCCTGTGCCGGCCGGCCGGACCTGACGCTCGCGGTCGTCGGCGTCGAGCCCGGCCAGACGGCCCTGTCGCGCGAGCAGTCCGAGGAGGTGCGCCTCGCCGTCGAGACGCGGCTCCAGGCGACCGGCCGGGTCAGGCTGGCGGCAGCGGCCGACGTCGTGCGGATCAAGGCCCTGCGCGAGGGCACGACGGGCCTCTCGGGCGCGGAGGCCGAGGCGCAGATCCGGTCTGCCTTCGCGGGGGACGCGGCCGTGTTCCTGGTCGAGCCCCGCCGGGCCGGCGAGACCGCCTCCGTCCGGCTCCAGGCCGTGACGCAGAGCGCAGCCTGCAAGGCGACGAGCGACCCTCTGGTCGTGCCGATCCATGTCGGCGCCGGCGTCGCCGACGTCGACGCGGTCATGGACGGTGCGGTGAAGGCGTTCGCGCAGGCCGCACCGAATGCCGGCGCCGTCGAGGTCTGCCCATTCGTGGCGGAGGGCGGCCATTCCACCTGCGCCGGCGCCCTCACGGACCGCCTCGTCATCGCCCTCGACGCGGAGGCCCGCTCGGCCAACCGGGTGCTCCGCGGCGCGCGCCTCGACGTGCGCCGCCGGCCGCCCGGCACCGCCTGCGCCGGCACCGTCACCGCGCGCGGCCGCTTCCGCACGGACCACGACCGGCAATCCTGGATGGAGGTCGAGTTCCAGCGCGACGGCGCTGTCCTGGCCCCGACGGGACGACGCCGGATCGCGACGGTGGGGCTCGGCTGCGATCCCGTCCCGCGGCCGTTCCTGGACCACCTCGCCGCCACCGCGCGCACGGATGCCGGCCGCCTCTCGGTGGCGGCCGCCGCCACCCCGTTCGCGGCCGGTCAGCGCCTGGAGATGCGCATCGAGTCCCGCGTTGCGCAGAACCTGTACTGCTGGGTGGTCGCGGCCGACGAGACCGCCTTCGTCACCCTGCCGGTGCGCGACAACCCGGCCTCGCAGCTGGCCCTCAAGCCGGGAGACTCGCGGCGCTATCCGCGGGGCTACGGCCTCGACGAGATCGTCGCGGGGGAGCCCTTCGAGAACCTGTTCGCCTGCTTCGGCGTGCCGGGCGGCCTGCCGCCGGAGCTCGCCGCGCGGTGGCTGGCGGCGGCGCCGGGCGCCGACGGCGAGGCGCGTCTCCTGCAGCCCCCGGACGTGCTGGACCTGCTCGACCGGATCCGGGCCACGCCCGGGGTCACGGAGGCCGCCGCGCGCGTCGTGGTGCGCTGAGCCGGAGCGCGACGGGATCAGAAGCGCGTCTGGGCCGCCCAGAGCAGACGGGTGGCGCCCGGATGGCCGCCGGAGGTCGACGGATGGCCGGTCGCGAGGTAACCATAAGGCGAATCGAACGATCACAAGGGGTTGCGTGGCAGCCCGCGACCGGGAGGCGCATGACGGGCGGATACGATGAGCGCTGCGCGGCCGACCTCGCCAACGTCGGCGACGGCCGCGATCTCTCCCGCGCCGACCGTGCCTGGCTCGCCCGCGTGGTCACGGGTGCCGTGCGCCCGAACCGCGACAAGCCCCTCTGGGACCTCGCCCACGCCCTCGCCGCGCTGGCCGAGGCGGCCGGGGCCCGCGACGGGCGCGATCTCATCACCCTCGCCCTGGACCCGGGCCTCGCGCGACCGGCCGCCCTCGCAGCGCGCTTCGGCGGCGGCCCGGCCGTCGACGACCGCGGCCCCGTGCTCGGCACCGCCTGGTCCACCGGCTGGGCCGGGCTCGCCCGGCTCCTCGCGCTGGCCGAGTTCGTGCTCACCGCGGAGGACCTGGCCCAGTTCGCGACCGTCGCGGGCTGGCTCGACGAACTCGCCGCCGCGCCCGACCCGGAAGCCGCGGCGATCCTGGCCAAGCGGCTGGCCCGGCATCTCGCCGCCTACCGGAACGCCCATCTGCCGCTGGCGCCGCTGGAGCGGCGCTTCCGGGCGCTCCTGACCTTCCTGGGCGGCCACCGGTCCGTCGCGGACGACGACATCCTCGATTTCTGGCGCGCCGAGATGGCGACGGGCGAGCGGCCGGGCTTCCGCATCGTCGCGGAGCATTTCGTGACCTTCGAGGCGGCCGGCCGCCTCCTCGAAGGCCTCGACGCCCTTACGTCCCCCGCCGCCCTCGACGCCCACGCGGGCTGGGAGGAGCGGCTGGACGCGGCCCTGGGCGATCTCGCGGCCGCCGAACCCGCCGCGGCGCTGGCGACCGTGCTGGCGGACTGGCCGGAGGGCCCGAAGATCCTCACCGGCGCCGAGCGCGAGGAGCTGGCCGACTTCCTGCGCCTCGAGCCCTACCACCGGACCCGCCCGCTGACGACGCTCCGCGCCGTGAGCTTCGGCCGGGTCCAGTCGGGCATCGCCAACCGCCTGCGCCGCGGCGGCGGCGGCGCCGCCATCGCCGAGCGGGCGACCTGCCTGGAGGCCGAGAGCTACGCCGAACTCCGGACGCGCGCGGGACTGCTCGCGGCCCATCTCGGCCGGATGCTGCGCATCGCGGCGGCCCTCCGGATCGCCGATCGCGACGCGCTGCCCGAGGCGGTGCGGGCGGCGCTGGAGGCCGCCGAGGCCGACCTGCGCCGCGTCCGCCGCGCCGGATTCGACGATCGGGAGAGCCTCGCGGCCGGGTTCGCGGCCGCCGAACCGGCGCTGCTGCGCCTCGCCGAGGCGGCGGCCGACCTGGAGCGGTCGCTCGACGGACTCGCCCGGCACCGGCCGCTGGACGCGCTGTTCCCGGCGGATCGGGACATCTTCGCGGTCGCGTTCGCGGCGGCCTATGCCGGGGAGGCCGCGGCGTGAGCGACGCGGCACGGCTCCTCGCCGAGATCCACGCGGCCCGCGCCCTCGTGCGCGATGCGGCGACGACCGCCCGGCCGAACCACGCGGGGCTCTGGGCCCACGCGACCCGTGCGCCCGACGCCCCGGTCGACCTCGCGACGGTGCGGGCGATCCGCGGCGACCCCGCGACGGCCCGGCGCTACCGGACGATGCTCGGCGCCCTGGCGCTCGCCCACGCGCCGCTCGCCGCGGCCGCCTCGGACGGCGCGATTCTCCGGCGCCGGGTCGGCGCCTACGCGCTGGAGATCCTCGAGGCCGCGGACGGCGCGCCTCCGCTCCTCGTCCTGCGCGGCGAGTCGGGGCAGATGCCACGGGTGATCGAGGCGTGGCTCGGTGACGAGACGGTCCGGCTCGACCTCGGTCCGGCGATCGAGGGCGCGGCGCTGCTCGCCCTCGACCCGGCCGTGCCGGACGCGGCCCTCATGGGCCGGATGCTCCGCGACCCGGCCTGCGCGGTGTTCCTGCTTTGACGAGCCGTCGGACCAGCCGGCAGGCCGGTCTCGGCCCGTCCGGGAGACCGGCCCGCGCATGACGCGTCCGGCAATCCTCGTCGTGGTGCCCACGACCCGCGGACCGCTGGTGCTGCGCGGCCTCAGGCCGCGCCCCGGCCTTCCGGCCCCGGCCGCCTTCGCGGACGGCGATTATCGCCCGCTGCCGTGGTCGGCCGATTACGCCCGGCTCTGCGGGGCTGCCGGCCCGCTCGCCCGGTGGACGGGCCGGACGCCGGAGCCCCACGAACTGCGGCTGTCGGGCTCCTTCGATGCCGGACGCTCCTGGGAGGTTCCGGTCTGCCTGGCGCACGGCCTCGCCGAGGGCGGCCACCCGCTCGCCGCGGCACCGGAGGAGGCCGATCTCATCCTCTGGGCGACCGGCGCGGTCGATCTCGACCTCGCGGTGCTGCCCGGCGACTACGCGCTCCTCGACAAGATCGAGCGCTCCGCCGCGACGATCGCCGGAGCTCCGAACGCCGCGCTGGCGGTCCTCCTGCCGGACGGGCCGGAGCGCGCGCAGGCCGAGGCCGTCTTCCGCGGCATGGGCCGGAACGTGCGGATCCTGCCGTCGCACAGCGTGCCCGCAGCCCTGGCCGCATTGACCACGCTGCGGCCTCCGGAGAGGGCCGAGACGCCGCCGGCGCGGCGATGGTGGCGTCTCGCATTGCCGGCCGGCGCCGTCGCGGCGGCCGGCCTCGCCGGTGTGCTCGCTCTCGGGGCCACGCGGCCCGATCCCGTCAGTGAGCCGCGCCCCGACGCGCCGGCCGGTCCCGCCACCCCTCCCCCCAGCATCGAAGTCCGGATCGCGTCGCCGATCCACGTCTCCGAGCTGCGCGCCCCGGCGGGCTCCTCCTGCCGCCGCGTCGCCTTCGGAGCCGACCCGCCCGAGCGGCGCCCGGTACCGGCGGAGTCGGGCGATCACCTGGCCGCGAGCCGCCTCACGCCGGACCTGTGCGGGCTCGCCATCGGAGCGGAGCCGGGCCTGCGCGTCCAGGTCGGGCCGGAACTGCGCGACGCCGCCCTCCCGGCCGTCCGGCTGGCGGACGGCGCGCTCGGCTATTTCCTGCGCGAGGGCGCGCGGCAGAACCTCGTCTACACGGTCCAGGCCGTTCCGGAGGCCGGAACCGGCGCGGTTGCCGGCCGCCTGGTCCACACCCTGGCGCGCTGATGAGAATCCGGCGTGTTGCGAATGCTGTCGACCGAACCCGCGAGCGCGGGCCGGATTCGCGGACCGAGAGGAGGGAGAGGATGATCGCGATGCGCCGGAGAGGCCCTCTCCTTCTGGGAACGGCCTGCGCGCTGATCGTGCTCGGCCGGGGCGACGCCGCGCGGGCGCAGAGCGTCGGCTTCGATCCCGCCGATTACGGCCGGGCGCAGCTGCCCCTGCGCCAGACGACCGGCGACGCGGCCGCCTATGTCGACCAGAACAAGGGCGCCTTCGAGCCCGTGAGCGAGCTCGACCCGAAGGACGGCCTCGCGGCCCTCGCCCGACCGATCGGCCGCGTCGACATCGTGCTCCAGAACGGCCGCACCGGGCAGCAGGTCGGTGCCTCCTGCACGGGGACGCTCCTGACCGGCGACTACGTGCTGACCAACCACCATTGCCTGCCGCAATCGGGCGACCTGCGCCCGGTCAAGGCGTCGATCCTGATGGATTACCTGACCCTCGACGGGAAAGGCTCCCGCCGCTTCGAGATCGACCCGAAGCCCGTCGAATTCGACGCCCGCCTCGACTTCGCCCTCGCCCGCGTGGCGGGCAATCCGACCGCGACCTACGGCGCCGCGCGGCTCTCGGGCGAGCCGGTGACGGCCAACCGATCGATGCTGGTCATCCACCATCCCCTCGGACGTCCGAAGGTGATGAGCCGCTTCCGCTGCTTCGCCGTGAAGGATCAGGCGGAGGGCCCGGACCTGCGCCACCGCTGCGACACGCTCGGCGGCTCGTCCGGTTCGCTCATGTTCGACGCCTCCGTGGCCGGCATCGCGCTCCACAAGGAGGGCGGCCTCGATCCGAAGGATCCGACGAGCTTCAACAGCGCGACCCGCCTCTCGGCGATCCTGGGCCGGAGCCCGACCCTGGCGCGGATCGCGGCGGCCCAGGGGCGCCCGGTCGCCGCCGCGGATCCGGGGACCGGGCCGGTCGGGCCCGGCCCGGCACCCCAACCCAGGCCGGCGACCGACGGACCCCTCGACCCGGCCGGGATGAACGCCATCCTGCGGGGACGCTGAGCGCCGTCGCGAAGATCGCGAGGCCGGGCGATGAAAATCGCTCTGGGCCGCCCATGGTGGGGTGAGAGGGGCCGAAGCAAGGCCCGGGACACTGGAAGGGGAAGCGATGCGGACCCACGATCTGCCGCGCGCCGCGCGGGCGCGCCTCGGCCGCTCCGGACTGTTGCTCGCCGTCGGCCTCGCCCTCGCGCTGGCCGCGCCCGCGCGGGCGAACCCGCTCACCGAGGTGCCGGGTGCCCGGGCAGCGCAGCCGGACGAAGCGCCTCCGCCGCGGGACCCGGCCGCGGAGCGGGCGGAGGCCGAGGAGGCGCGGGCCGCGAACCCGGGTGCGACCGCGATCATCCGGTCGCTCGCGCCGTTCGCCGACGGCAATCCGGGAGCGCCCGCGCGGCCGCTGGCGGTCAGCCCCGACGACGGCGGCCCGGCGGTCCGCGTCGTTCCCGCCCGGTCGATCGATCTCACCGTGTTCTTCGCCTACGACAGCGCGCGCCTGACCCCCGAAGCGCGCATCCAGCTCGAACCGCTCGGCGAGGCCCTGCGCGCCGAGCCGCTCGCGGGCCACGGCTTCCTGATCGCCGGCCACACCGACGCCGCCGGCGGCCGCGCCTACAACCGCCGCCTCTCCCGGGCCCGGGCCCGGGCCGTGAAGGCGCATCTCGTCGAGACCTACGGCATCGCCCCGGAGCGCCTGCGCGTCCACGGCTGGGGACCCGCGCGGCCGAAGGATCCCGACGCACCCCTGTCACGGGTGAACCGCAGGGTGGAGGTCAGCCTGATCGCGCCGGCCCGCAGCGGTGCCCTCCGCTTCGTCCTGCCGGTCGCGGATGGTCCGTGCAGCGACCTGGCCGACCCGCGCCTGCGGACGGATCTCGACCTGGACGATTTCCGCGCGGCTCCGACCCCGCGTCCCTGCGCCGAATGACGCCAACTCGCCTCACCGACGGTCCGAAGACGGAGAGACCCGCGATGTCCTGGAGGATCCCGATGCCCCACGTCCGCACCACCGCGTTCCGCACCACCGCGTTCCGCGCCGCCTGCCTCGCCGTCCTGGCGCTCGGATCCGCCTACGCGGCACCGGCCCGGGCGCAGACCAAGCCCAACGTCGTCGTGATGGGCGAGGACGCCGACGAGGACGCGGTGCCCCGCGGCAACCGCATCTTCCAGCGGGTGATCCACGAGCTGTCCGAGACCATGAATCTGCGCGGCTACAACGTCTACGACGAGACCGCCGTCGCGATGGGGTTCACCCAAGCCAACCGGGTGCGCCGGCGGGATGCCGAGTTGATCGAGGTCGCCCGCGCGGTCCAGAATCCGCCGCTCGACGTGGTGGCGGTGTTCCAGATCTACGCGTCGGCGTCGAAATCCGCCTACTCGGATATCGTCCGGCCGGAGATCCGTATCCCCGGCCGCCTCCTCAACGTCCGCACCGGTCAGTCGCTCGGCTCGTTCGAGGTGGCCGGGCTCCAGTTGCCGCCCCTGCCCCAGGGATGCGACCGCGAGTGCCTGCTCGAGCGGGTCGGCGCCGAGGCGAAGACGGTGGCCGCCGACCTCGCGGCCGCCCTCACCGCGAAGCTCGACGGCGTCATAGCGCCCCGCCGCGGTGCCGATGCCGGCGCCGCGCCCCCCGACGCCGCTCCGGTCGGCGGCGCCGTGGCGGCGGCGCCCGGCGGCGAGGGCTGCGGGGGTTTGCCCAGCGCCTACGTCGTCCGTCTGAGCGGCTTCTCGGCCCAGGAGGTCCAGGCGGCCGAGGAGTACATGGCGGCCTTCCGCTGCTACGAGCACCACCGTCCGGTGCGCGCGAGCGGGGCCAGCACCGAGTACTGGTACGAGACCCGCTCGGATTCCGCCCGGCTCGGCCGGAACCTCCGCCTGATGCTGGAGCACATGAGCGCGCCGGGTCAGGTCCAGTTCTCGGGCAACACCTTCGTCATCAGCCGCGTGGCGACGCGGTAGCCGAACCTCGCCTTCCCCGCCTCGTCGTCCCACCGTTCCCTGAAGGTTGACCATGTCGGTTCGCGAGCGCCTGCGCGGCGCCCTCTCCCATCTTGTCCCGCAACGCCCGGCGCGGCGCGTCATCCTGGCCGGACTGGTCTTCGCGCCCCTGGCGATCGCGGCCCGCGAGGCCCGGGCCGACCCGGTCTTTCCGGGCGCCGGTGCCCTCGGCCTGACGCCGCCGGCCGGGATGAGCGTGAGCCGGCGCTTCGCCGGTTTCGAGCATCCGGCCGGCGCGTCGATCATCCTGGTGGAGATGCCGCCGGAGGCCTGGGACCAGATCAATGGCCGGTTCACCCCCGAGGCGCTGGCCGCCACGGGCTTCCGGGTGAAGGGCGGGGCCGAGCCCCTGCCGGTCGCGGGCGGTGAGGGCTTCGTCCTGCGCGGCACCCAGCCGGCCAACGGCCTGACCTACGCGAAATGGGTCGCCGTCGTGCGCGGCGCCCCCGGGACCGGGCTCGTCACCGTGCAGGTGCCCGAGAAGGCGGCCCGGCAGGTGCCCGCCGCTTCCGTCGAGGCCGCCCTCCGCACGATCGCGTTCCGCGCGAAGGCGAGCCTGACCGATCAGGTCGCGGCGCTGCCCTACACGGTCGGCGACATGGCGGGCTACCGGCCGGCCGCGGTCTTCGCGGGCAACAGCCTCCTCCTCACCGAGGGACCCAAGGACGTCGATCCCGAGCGCGAGCAGCCGGTGATCGTCGTCGCGCCCTCGCTCGGTCAGGCGCCGGTCCCGGCGGGTGCGGAGGTCGCGGTCGCCCGCCGGCTGTTCGCGGCGCAGAAGGACTTCGCCGACGTGAACGTCACGGACGAGGCGCGGTCCAGTCGCGGCGAGGCGGTCGTCGTGCGGCTGCGCGGCACCGGGACCGACACCAAGAGCGGCCGTGCCCTCGGCGTGACGCAGACGATGGTCTTCGACGGCCAGCGCTACCTGCGGGTGCTGGGCTTCGCCGATGCCGGTCGCCCCGACGCCCTGGACAGGGCCGACCGTGTCGCCGCCTCGGTAGCGATGCGCTGACCGACCTCTGCACCCACAACGAGAGCCTTCCCGATGCGCCCGCCGCTCCTCGCCCCGCTGCTCCTGGTCTCCGCCCTCGCCCTGCTCGCTGGCCCGGCGCGCGCGGAGGAGAACGAGTGCCGGCGGTCCCCCTCGCTCGCGTCCGGCGCGCCCCCAACCTTCGGGCGCATCAGCGCGCCGGGGCGCACGGCCTTCGTCAAGGACGGGCTCGCCCGCGCCGGCTGCCCGGACCCGAGCGCCGCCTGCCGCGAGCGCGCCTACCTGGTGAGTGCCGATCCCGTCATCCTCGGCGAGCGTCGCGGCGCCTATGTCTGCGCCCACTATCGCGGCGCGGGCGACGAGATGGGCCGGACCGGCTGGCTCCCGGGCGAGGCCGTCGCCGTCGAGCCACCCGGTGCCGTCGCGCCTGCGGACTGGCTCGGCACCTGGACCCGTGCGGAGGCGCGCATCCGCATCACCCAGGCCGACAAGCCGGGGCTGCTCACCTTCGGGGGCGACGCCACCTGGGGCGCCGGGGATCCGGAGCGGGCGCGCCGCGGCGGCGTCCATATCGGCGAATTCGCCGGCACGGTCGCCCCGCAGGGCGCCGCGGCGAGCTTCGCCGTCGGCGAGAACGGGGCGCTGCCGGTCGAGGCCGGTGACGCGTCCGATTGCAAGGTCTGGCTGCGGCGGGTCGGCCCCTGGCTGGTCGTCGACGACAACCTCGCCTGCGGAGGCGTCAACGTCACCTTCCGCGGCCTCTATCGCCGCCAGCCATGAGCGGCGCGGCGAGACGCGGCCGCCTCGGCTCCGCGCGGGGCTTGTGACCGATGGCCATCCCCACGATGGCGCGGCCGAGCCCGTCCCGGCGACGCCTGCGCGTGATCCTCATCCTGCTGCTGATCACGTGGCTGCCGGTCGTACCCTTCTCGCTCGGCCTCGCGCTGACGAGCCTGACCGGCTGCACCGTCAACGAGGCGGGGACGCACCCCTGCCCGGTGGCCGGACACGATATCGGCGGCCTGCTCTACACGCTGACGATGACGGGCTGGCTGCTGATCCCGTTCCTGCCCTTCATGGCCCTGACACTGCTGCTCACCGTCGTGCAGGGCCTGCTGATGATCCTTCGAGCGTGGTTGCGGCGATGATGCGGTTCACCTTCCGGCGCGCGGCCGCGCTGCTCGGCCTCGGCGTGGCAGCCGTCCCGCTGTCGAGCCTGGCGATCCCGGTGACGGCGACCCCGGCACGGGCGCAGGCGACCGAGGTGGAGGGACCGGCCCTCCCCTACGCCTCGACGCCCGACCTGCGGGCCGCCACGGTCGCGCGGGCGGTGCGCGACCAGCGCGCCACGAACCCGATCGCCGCGGCCGAGACGGCGCGAGAGCTGGCCCGGCACGATTACGACAGCGTCTTCCGCGGCTTCCTCGACGGGACGCCGCTGCGGCCGGACGATGCGGGCGACGTGCTCACCGCCTTCATCGCCCTGCAATGGATGGTCGCCAACGACGCGACGGTCGAGCCGAGCGCGGCGGCCCTGCGGGCGATCCGGACCCGGTTCGTGGCGCCGATGGCGGAACGGCCGCCCCTGTCCCAGCCGGCCACGCGGGCGGCCTTCGCCGAGCAGGTCAAGCTGCGCGCCGTTCTCCACCATGCCGGCTGGCAGGCGGCCAAGCGGCTCGGCGTGCTGCCGCGTTTCCTGGCGGGCCTGTCCAACGAGTTCATCCCGGTCGCCACGCTGCGGAATCTGGCGCTGACCGAGGACGGGCTGGTGCCGAAGGGCCGGGCCGGACGCGCGGCCCCGAAGCCGCCACCGGTCGCGGAGAGCCCGCCCGTGCCGGACGCGCGGCCGGCTCCCTCCCCGGCTCCCTCCGCCCCGGACGCGGCCGGTCCCCCGCGCCACGCCGCCAACTGGGATTCGGTCGAGGGCGTGTACTTCCGTTCGACCACCGGGTTCGGCGTCGGCGGTCTCATGACGATCGATTTCGAGCCGCTGATCTTCCTGCGCGACGGAACCTACTACGAGGTCGCCGACACCGCGCTCGAAGACGTGGACCTCGCCGCCGAGCGGGCCGCACGGCCCAAGCGATTCGGGCGGTGGAGCGCCAAGGGCGCCGGCTTCGTCCTGACCGACGCGCGCGGCCGCGCGAACGACTACGCCCTCGGCGACGGCAGCTTCTTCCGGGCCTTCCCGGCCGGCTCTGGCGAGCGGGTGGCGCGGGCGTACCGAAGGCTGTCGGGCGGCGGCAACACAGCCCTGGGCGGCGACGTCGCGATCGCCGTCGAGAGCCGCTACGACTTCCACGCGGACGGGAGTTACGGCCGCGGCGGCTCGGTCGGCGCGACGAATTCGGGGGCGAGCACCGGCGTCGGCACGGCGATCGCCCGTCGGCGCGCGCCGGAGGGCGGGCGCTACGCCCTCGATCGCCACACACTGACGCTGACCGCGGCGGATGGCCGGACCCGGCGCCTGTTCTTCGCCTACGGCTCGCAGAAGGATCCCCCCGAGATCGACCGCGAGATGGTCTTCGTGAGCGACGACGTCTTCAGCCCGGCGGACTGATCGGGATGCCGAGGGCGGCCCCTCGATCGGCGCGGATCTCAGGACGCGGGGCATCGCCGAATTCCGGGCCGAGCAGACCGCCGCCGAACCGCGCCCAGTCCTCCAGCGAGCGTCCGGGGGCGGCCTGCGGGCCCTGCTTGACCGGTCGCGGCGTCCGCGGCGCGCCGAGGCGCCCGTAGCGCCGGTACCAGGATCGCGCCCTCTGCACCGGCCGTCCCAACGCCTTCCGCATGCCGTCCCCCTGTGCAGCGCGCGCGAATGTCTACGGCCAAGCTAATCCAGGCCGGTCGCCCGGGCATGTCGGGCCGACCCTGACACGATTGCCGATCTCTCCGACTGCGGATCGGCGCCGGGCAACACAGATGAGCCTGCGGGACAGCGACCGGCGGTCTCCCGCCGTCCGCGAGTCCCGGGGAATGCGCGGTGGCCCGCGATGGCGGCCGGCATCGCTGTCCCGACAGACCGCGCCGCGCGGTCGGATCCGGCATCGGGTCCGATCCGTGCGGACGTCCTTCACCGTCTCTGGAGCTTAGCCCATGAAACGTCTCGCGATCGCCCTCACGGCGCTGTCGAGCCTCGTCCTGTTCGCCCCGTCGAGCGAGGCGCGACCCCACGGCCGCGGCTTCCATCATGGGCCCCACCATCTGGGCCACGGCGTCTGGAGGGGGCGGCGCCACGGCCTCCACCGGTACCGCCATCACCGTCTCCACCGGCACTACCGGCGGCACCGGGGCTACCGCGGATATCGCGGCGTCCACTTCCGCCCCGCCGGCTACGGCTTCCGGCCCCATGCGTATCGCTCGGGTGGCTGGGGCGGCTATCGCGGGGTCGGCTTCGCGACCGGCGCCGGCCTGGGCCTCGCGGCCGCTGCACGGCCCGGTCTCTACGGCGCGGCCTACGGGCGGACCTACGGGTACGGCTACGCGCCGGTCGGCTACGGCTGCGCCTACTAGGCGGCGCATCCGGACCGGGAGGCCGGGCCGTCACGGTCTCCCGATCGGCGTCCCACGCCACGCCCACGTCGGCGGGGCACTCGTGATCCTCGCGTCCGACGACGCGAGGATCTCGTGTCTCTCCGCGCATCATTCGGACGGATCGGGGCGATCTCCGAAAGATCCGGTGCCGCTTTCGTGCAATGGTCAATCGATCATCGCACGCACGGCCTGTCGGGATATTCCCGACAGGCGTCGGTGTGAGCGGTATCCCGGCTCGAAACAGCTTGCTTGGCCGTTCGAACTCGGCGCTTCTGACCCGGCGGGACAGGCTCCCGAGCGGCCGGAGAGATCAGCGCCCATGCTCATGGACATCGTCAAACAGGGCGCCCGCGCGCGCGCCGTCGGTCGGCCCCGCGACGCCTGCCCCTATCCCGGCGAGTCGCGCGAGCGCCGGGCCTGGTACGAGGGCTACGACGGCTCCTCGTGGGCGGTCGCGACGCGGATGCCGCACCCCGCCCGGATGCTGCCCGGATCGGCCCTTTCCGACGCCGGTGCCGCGTCCGACCCCGCCTCCCCGGCCTGACGGCGGCCCGACTTTCCCGTAGGAGAGCTGTGAGTTCACGGGCCGATGCGGGGATACGGGAGGCGGGCGACGGTGCGCGCGGGACGGCGAGACAGGGGCGTCGGGCCGTCCGAGCGATGGGCGCCGGGTCCGGACCGGCGCGCAGCGTGTCCGCGCACGGCCGCATGAATGCTCGCGCCCGCGACACCGCGATCCGGAGGCCCGAGCTCCAGCTGAGCCGCGGCAGCCGCCGCACCTTCGTCGCCCTCGCCCTCGCGGCCGCGATCCCGGTCCTGCTGCTCAGCGGCTGGGTCGCGACGCTGATGGCACAGCAGCAGCGCGACCTCGCCCGGAGCGCCGCCGTCGCCAGTGCGACCCGGGTGGCCGAGCGCGTCGCCTCGGACATCGCCGCCCAGATCGCCGTCCTCGAGGCCGAGGCCGCCTCCGCGACCCTCGACAGGCCCGACCTCGCGGCCTTCTACGCCGAGGCCGTGCGTCTCCGGCAGGCGCACCCGCTCTGGGAGACGGTGGAGCTCGCGCGACCGGACGGCGCCCAGATCGTCAACCTGCTCCGGTCCCTCGAGGAGGAACTCGGACCGACCTCGGACCGGACGAGCTTCGACGCGGTGGTGCGCACGCGGCAGCCGGTGATCGGCGGCATCGGCCCGGCCGGCTCGATCTCGGGCAAGCGCCTCGTCGCGCTGCGCGTGCCGGTCATCCGGGACGGCATTCTGCGCTACGTCCTCTCGATCCGGCTCGCCACGAACGCGGTGAGCTCGATCCTGCGCGACGCCGGCGCCCCCGAGGGCTGGGTCGGCACCATCGTGGACGCGGAGGGCAACACGATCGCCCGGACCCGGGCCGAGGTGGAGGAGCTCGGCCACCCGGCGAACCCGGCGCTCCAGGCGGCGATCCGGAACGCCCCGAACGGCTTCTACACCGGACCGACGCTGGAAGGCGCCGATGTCGAGGTGGTCTACCGGACCCTGCAGCATACCGGCGGCTGGTCGGTGCATTTCGGGATGCCGGTCGCGACGCTCAACGCGCCGGTCTCGCGGTCCTACGCCGTCCTGGGTGGCGGCAGCTTCGTCAGCATCGGGCTCGCCCTGGCGCTGGTCGGTCTCGTCGGCCGCGACATGGCGCAGCGCCGGGCGGGCGAGCAGGCCCGGTTCTCCCTCGCGCTCCGCTCCAGCGAGGAACAGGGCGCCGTCGCCGCCGAGGCCGCGGAACTCGGCACGCTGCGCTGGGACACCGTCGCGCACCGGGTCACCGGCTCGCCCCGCGCGGCCGATCTCCTCGGTTGGACGGCCGCCGCCGAGGGGCGCGACAGCGCCGTTGACGCCGACACGGTCCTGCAGGCGGTCGATCCCGAGGATCGCGGGCGCCTGAGCGAGGCCCTGCGCCGGAGCCTCGCCGAGGGCACGCCGCTCGACGTCGAGTTCCGCGTGACCCAGGAGAGTCGGGAGCCGCGCTGGGTGCGGGTCGCCGGCCGCGTGCCGCAGCTCCACGAGCATACCCCGGCCGGGCTGATCTACGGCGTGGTGTCGGACATCGAGCCGCGCAAGCGCGCGGAGGCCGAGCGCTTCGCGCTGCTGCGCCGCCTCGGCGAGGCCCAGGAGAACGAGCAGCGCCGGATCGCCCGGGAACTCCACGACCAGGTCGGCCAGACGGTGACCGGACTCTCGCTGGGCCTCAAGAGCATGGAGCGGCTCCTCGCACGCGGGGCCACGGCCGAGGCCGGCCGGCAGGTGGAGTGGCTGCAATCGCTCGCCGGGGAGATCGGCCGCGACATCCACCGGGCCGCCGTCGACCTCCGGCCGACCGCCCTCGACGATCTCGGCCTGCGCGAGGCCTTGGCCACCCTGCTGCGCGACTGGAGCCAGCGGCACGGGATCCGCGCCGACCTGGAGTTCCTGAGCGAGGCGACCCGGCTGCCGGCCGCGATCGAGACCGCCGTCTACCGGATCGTGCAGGAGGCCCTGACCAACGTCCTCAAGCACGCCCGGGCCGCGAGCGTCAGCGTCTCGGTGGAGAAGCGCGCGGGCGAGATGCGGGTCGTCATCGAGGATGACGGCATCGGCTTCAACGCCGACGAGCAGCGTGAGCGCGCCGGCGGCGAGGCGCCGGCCAAGCTGCGGCTCGGCCTGTCGGGCATCCGCGAGCGGCTGTCGCTCCTGAGCGGGACTCTCACGCTGGAATCGTCCCCGGGCATCGGTACGACGCTGTTCGTCACCATCCCGATTCCGGAACATCCCGAGACCTGAGGAGAAGCGCATGACGGACCGCATCCGCGTCGCCCTGGCCGACGACCATCCCATCGTCCTCGCGGGGATCCGGACGCTCCTGAACGCCGACCCGGAGATCGAGCTGGTCGGCGAGGCCACCAGCGGCAGCGAGGCGCTGCCGATGATCCACGCCGCCGACCCGGACGTCGCCGTCGTCGACGTCTCGATGCCGGGCCTCAACGGCCTGGAGCTGACCGAGCGCGTCGCCGGGTCGTGCCCGCGGACGCGGGTGCTGGTGCTGACGGTTCACGAGGACGCGGCCTACGTTCAGCCGCTGCTCAAGGCGGGCGCCCGGGGCTACCTCCTCAAGCGCTCGGCCGCGGAGGACCTGCTCCGCGCGGTCCGCGCCGTCGCGGCGGGCGGGATCTACCTCGACCCCTCGGTGGCGAGCCACGCCATGGCGCATCCCGGGGCCCCGACGCAGGGCGCGGAGTCCGAGCCGTCGGCCGAAGCGCTGAGCCCGCGCGAGACCGACGTGCTCCGGCTGATCGCGCAGGGCTTCAGCAACAAGGAGATCGCGCGGCGCTTCGATCTCAGCGTGAAGTCCATCGAGACCTACAAGGCGCGGGCCGCCGAGAAGCTGGGCCTGCGCACGCGCGCGGAGATCATCCGCTACGCCGCCGCGCACGGATGGCTCGACGCCCTGGCGCTGCGCTAGGCGCGAGCGAGCGGGGGCAGCCAGTCCCGGGCGACGGCCGGGTCCGCCGATTTTTCGCCGGTCAGGGATCAAATCCTGCCGCGGATCGTCTGTCTGGCGGACCGGTCAGGGACGAGGGGGGACGGGTGAGCGTCGGATTGATCGCCCTGTTGGACGATGTCGCCTTCATGGTGAGGGCCGCGGCGGCCTCGCTCGACGACGTGGCCGGCCAGGCGGCGCGCGCCGGCACCAAGGCCGCCGGCGTCGTCATCGACGACGCGGCCGTGACGCCGCGCTACGTCGTCGGCTTCGCCGCGGAGCGCGAATTGCCGATCGTCGGCAGGATCGCCCTCGGATCGCTGCGCAACAAGATCCTTTTCCTGCTGCCGGGTGCCCTGGCGCTGAGCGCCTTCGCCCCCTGGGCGATCACGCCACTCCTCATGCTGGGCGGCGCGTACCTGTGCTTCGAGGGCGCCGAGAAGGTCTACGAAGCCGTGTTCGCCCATCACGGCCACGGCGACGAGGCGGACCAGGAGGGTGGAGCCGGCGGCGATCAGGCCCGGGAAGACCGGCGCGTGGCGAGCGCTATCAAGACGGACTTCATCCTGTCGGCCGAGATCATGGCCATCACGCTGGCGGCGCTGCCGGAGGGCAGCTTCTGGATGCGGGCGGCGGTGCTGGCCATCGTCGCGGTCGGCATCACCGCGGGCGTCTACGGCGTGGTCGCGCTGATCGTGAAGGCCGACGATGCCGGTCTGGCCCTCGCCCGCAGCACCGCGGGCCCGCCGCTCGGAAGCCTGATCCGCGGGCTCGGCCGCGGCGTCGTCAAGGGCATGCCGATCCTGCTCAAGATCCTGGCCGTCATCGGGACGGCGGCGATGATCTGGGTCGGCGGCGGGATCCTGATGCACGGTCTGGAGACCTACGGGTTCTCGGCCCCGGCGCACGCCGCCCACGCGATGGCGGAGGCCGCGGCGGCGCGCGTGCCGTTCGCCGCGGGCCTCGTCGAGTGGCTCGTCACCGCGACCGTGTCGGGCCTCATCGGGCTGGTCGTCGGCGGGGCGCTGATCCCGCTGACGAACGTCGTGCTGGCGCCGGCGTGGCGCGCCCTGTCAGGCCTGTGGCAGCGGCGCGGCTGACGGGATCCCGTGATCGGCCGGCGCGGAGCCCGGCACAGCTACTGGCGCCGGGACCGGCGCTGCGGCGCCGTGATGCTTCAGGGGCCTGTTGCCGCTCAGGCGACGCAGCAGCACGTAGAAGACCGGGGTCAGGAACAGGCCGAAGGCGGTCACGCCGATCATGCCCGAGAACACCGCGACGCCCATCGCGCGGCGCATCTCCGATCCGGCGCCGGTGGCTGTCACCAGCGGCAGCACGCCCATGATGAACGCCATCGACGTCATCAGGATCGGCCGCAGCCGGAGGCGGCTCGCCTCGATCGCCGCCTGGAGCGGGGTCCGACCGGCGAATTCGAGCTCACGGGCGAATTCGACGATCAGGATGGCGTTCTTGGCCGAGAGCCCGACGAGCACGATCAGGCCGATCTGCGTGAAGACGTTGTTGTCGCCGGCCGACAGCCAGACGCCGAACATCGCGGCGAGCAGCCCCATCGGCACGATCAGCAGGATCGCCAGCGGCAGGGCGAGGCTCTCGTACTGCGCGGCGAGCACGAGGAAGACCAGGAGCAGCGCGAGGGGAAAGACCCAGACCCCGGAATTGCCCGCGATGAATTCTTGGTACGTCAGGTCCGTCCACTCGAAGGCGAAGCCCCGCGGCAGCGTCTCGGCCGCGATCCGCGTCGCCGCCGCCTGGGCCTGACCCGACGAGTAGCCGGGCGCCGCACCGGCGTTGATGTCGGCCGACAGGAAGCCGTTGTAGCGCATGGCCCGCTCCGGTCCGGCGGTCTGGCGGACGCGCAGCAGGGCGGAGAGCGGGACCATCTCGCCGGAACCGGCCCGGACCTTCAGCAGACCGACATCGTCCGACCGCGCCCGGAACGGGGCGTCGGCCTGGACGCGCACCGAGTAGGTGCGGCCGAACTTGTTGAAGTCGTTGACGTAGAGCGAGCCGAGATAGATCTGCAGCGTGTCGAAGACGTCCGTCACCGGGATGTTGAGCTGACGGGCCTTCGTCCGGTCGATGTCCGCGAAGAGCTGCGGCACGTTCATCTGGAAGCTCGAGAACAGCCCGACGAGTTCCGGCGCCTGGGCGGCCTTCGCCATGAACGCCTTCGTGGCGTCGTTCAGCGCCTCGTAGCCGAGGCCGGCGCGATCCTCGATCTGCAGCTTGAAGCCGCCGATCGTCCCCAGTCCGTTCACCGGCGGCGGCGGGAACATCGCGATGAAGGCCTCGGGGATCGCGGCGTACTTCTTGTTCAGTGACTGCGCGATCGCCGCCCCGTTGAGGGACGGGTCCCTCCGCTCGTCGAACGGCTTGAGCGTCGAGAACACGATCCCCGAGTTGGAGCTGTTGGTGAAGCCGTTGATCGAGAGGCCCGGGAAGGCGACGGCGCTCTCGACGCCGGGCTCCTTGAGGGCGATCTCGCTCATGCGGCGGATGACCTCCTCCGTCCGGTCGAGGGTCGCGCCGTCGGGCAGCTGCGCGAAGCCCACGAGGTACTGCTTGTCCTGGCCCGGCACGAAGCCGCCCGGGATCTGGCGGAACAGGCCGACGGTCAGCCCGACGAGCAGGACGTAGAGCGTCATCATCGCGGCCTTGCGCGACACCGCGAAGCCGACGCCGCGGCCGTAGCCGTTCGAGGCTCGCCCGAAGGCGCGGTTGAAGCGGCGGAAGAACCAGCCGAGCAGCCGGTCGAGGATGCGGGTGAGGCGATCCTTCGGCGCGTGGTGATCCTTCAGCAGCAGCGCCGAGAGGGCCGGCGAGAGGGTCAGCGAGTTGATCGCCGAGATCACCGTCGAGATCGCGATGGTGAGGGCGAACTGCTTGTAGAACTGGCCCGTCAGGCCGCTGATGAAGGCCAGCGGCACGAAGACCGCGACCAGCACGAGGGCGATGGCGATGATCGGGCCCGAGACCTCGCGCATGGCCTGGTAGCTGGCGTCCCGCGGGGACAGGCCGCTCTCGATGTTGCGCTCGACGTTCTCGACGACCACGATCGCGTCGTCGACGACGATGCCGATGGCCAGCACGAGGCCGAACAGGCTCAGCGCGTTGATCGAGAATCCGAAGACGTGCATCACCGCGAAAGTACCGACGATCGAGACCGGCACGGCGAGCAGCGGGATGATCGAGGCCCGCCACGTCTGCAGGAACAGGATCACCACGAGCACGACGAGGGCGATCGCCTCCAGCAGCGTGTGGATCACGGCCTCGATGGAGGCGCGCACGAACTGCGTCGGGTCGTAGACGATCTGGTAGTCGACGCCCTCCGGCATGGTCCGCTTGATCTCCGCCATGGTGCGGCGCACCTCGTCGGAGATCTGGATCGCGTTCGAGCCCGGCGACTGCGAGATCGGGATCGCCACCGCCGACTTGTTGTCGAGGAGCGAGCGCAGGGCGTAGTCGGAAGCGCCGAGCTCGATGCGCGCGACGTCGCGCAGGCGCGTGATCGCGCCGTCGGCGCCGGTCTTGACCACGATGTCGCCGAACTGCTCCTCGCTGCTCAGGCGCCCCTCGGCGTTGAGCGAGAGCTGCAGGTCGAGGCCCGGAACGGCCGGCGACGCACCGATCACGCCGGCCGCGGCCTCGACGTTCTGGGCCTGGATCTCCCGCACGACGTCGCCCGCGGACAGGCCATGCTCGGCCACCTTCTGCGGGTCGAGCCAGATCCGCATCGCGTAGTCGCCGGAGCCGAAGAGCTGGACCTGGCCGACGCCGTCGAGCCGCGCCAGGCGGTCCTTGATGTTCAGCACCGCGTAGTTGCGCAGGTAGGTCATGTCGTAGCGCCCGTTGGGCGAGACGAGATGCACGACCATGGTGAGGTCGGGGGAGCTCTTCACCGTGACGATGCCGAGCTGGCGCACCACCGCCGGCAGCCGCGGCTCGGCCTGCGAGACCCGATTCTGGACGAGCTGCTGCGCCTTGTCGGGGTCGGTGCCCAGCCGGAAGGTGACGGTCAGCGTCATGATGCCGTCGGTCGTGGCCTGGCTCGACATGTAGAGCATGCTCTCGACGCCGTTGATCTGCTCCTCGATCGGCGTCGCCACGGTCTCGACGATGACCTTGGGGTTGGCGCCCGGGAAGGTCGCGCGGACGACGACGGAGGGCGGCACCACGTCCGGATACTCGGAGATCGGCATCGCGAAGAGCGACAGCAGACCGCCGATGAAGATGAGCATCGAGAGCACGCCCGCGAAGATCGGGCGGTCGATGAAGAACTTGGAGAGATTCATGCCGCCCTCCGAGGGCGTGAGGCAGGGGCGTCCGGGCGGCCGCGTGCGGCCGCCGTCTCGAAGGCGTCGGGGATCTGGATCGGGCGGACGGGCGCGGCGCGCCGGCCGTCAGCGCTGCGCCAGCTTGCGCGGCCCGGAGGCGGCGTCCTGCGGGCGCGCGCCCATCGCCACCGGTTCGGGGCGCAGGAGGGTCCCGGGACGGACGCGCTGCAGGCCGTTGACCACGATGCGCTCGCCGCCCGACAGGCCGGAAGTCACGACGCGCAGACCGTCGACCGCCCGGCCGAGGGTGACGGCGCGGAACTCGGCCCGGTTGTCCGACCCCACGAGGAGCACGAACTTCTTGTCCTGATCGGTGCCGACGGCCCGCTCGTCGACGAGGACGAGGCGTTCCGGCGCGGCCTGACCGAGGCGCATCCGGGCGAACTGGCCCGGGATCAGGCGGCCATCGCCGTTGGAGAAGGTCGCGCGCACCCGGACCGTGCCGCTGCGCGCGTCGACCTTGTTGTCGATGAACTGGAGATGCCCGGCCGCGCGGGCGCCGTCGGCGGTCGCCATCTCCACGGGGATGCGGTCGAGCTTGCCGCGCCGGCCGCCCGGCTCGGCGACCGAGGCCAGCGCCTTCAGGACCACGCCCTCGTCGGCATCGAAGCTGGCGTAGACCGGATCGACCGAGACGAGCGTGGTCAGCACGGCGGCCCCGGCGCCCGTGGCCACGAGGTTGCCCGGCGTGATCTCGCGGCGGCCGACGCGGCCGCCGACGGCCGCCCGGACCTGCGTGTAGCCGAGGTTCAGGCGCGCCGCCTCCAGGGCCGCCTTCGCCGCGTCGAGGCTCGCCTTGGCCTCCTTGAACGCGTTGGCGCGGACGTCGAGGTCGCGCGCCGTGACGATGCGCTGGTCCGACAGCTTCTGCCCGCGCTCGAGGTCGCTCGCCGTCATGCCGACCCGCGCCTCGGCGCCCGCGACCTGGGCTTCCAAACGCTGGACCTCGGCCGCGTAGGGCGCGGGATCGATGGTCACCAGCAGGTCGCCGGCCTTGACCACCTCGCCTTCCGCGAAATGCGTGGCCAGGATCGCGCCGCCCACCCGGGCACGGACGTCGATGCGCTCGACGGCCTCCAGACGACCCGAGAACTCGTCCCAGAGGATGACGTCGCGCGGCTCGACGGTCGCGACCGAGGCCGGCATCGCCACCTCGGTCGGCGGCGTCGCGGCGACGGCCACGGTTCCCCGGACCAGGGCGCCGGGTATGAAGGTGTAGGAGACGCCTGCGAGAAGGGCGACTGCGAGGCTTCCGGCCGCGAGGCGCCGGGCACGGAGAGGATTGCGCGAGGGATGACGCTGAGGTTCCACGAGCGACTCCAACATCTGTATAGGTCGCTACACATGTCGGCATGGACGCGGGGCGTCAAGTGACTTATCTACCACTCGATATAAAAGTTGGAGTCCGCAGGCAATGGTGATGGGGCGCCCCCGGTCCTTCGACACGGACAAGGCCCTCGACGAGGCGATGGAGGTGTTCTGGCGCCACGGCTACGACGGCGCGAGCCTCGCAATGCTCACGAAGGCGATGGGCATCAAGCCGCCGAGTCTCTACGCGGCCTTCGGCAGCAAGGAGGGGCTGCTCAAGGCCGCCCTCGACCGGTACGCGCAGCGGCGCTCCGAGCACATGCGCTTCGTCCTGGCAGGCGAGACCGCGCGCGACGTGGCCGAGCGCTTCCTGAGCAGCATCGCCGAGAGCCACACCGATCCGGCGAACCCGCCCGGCTGCCTCCTCGTTCAGGGCGGTCTCGCCTGCGGCGCGGGCTCGGAGAACATCCCGTTCGAGCTGGCGTCCCGGCGGGCGCAGGGCGAGATGGAGCTCCGCGAGCGCTTCATCCGGGCCCGACAGGACGGTGACCTGCCGGCGGATTCCGACCCGGTCGCGCTGGCGCGGTTCCTGTCCACCGTCGCCTCCGGCATGGGCGTGCTGGCCTCCTCGGGCGCCGACCGGGAGGCGCTGCGGGAGGTCGCCCGGGTCTCACTGCGGGCCTTCGCGAAGGAACAGGACGCCTGAGCCGGGCTGACCGGGCGCGATCCCGCGCCTCGGTCCACCCGGACGCCGTTCGCCTTTCCGCGACCGGCAGTTCGCCGAGGTCCAGAAACGACAAAGGCCGCAGAGCTGCGGCCTTGTAGGTCGATCGTATGGTTGGGAAAACTGGAGCGGGCGAAGGGATTCGAACCCTCGACCCCAACCTTGGCAAGGTTGTGCTCTACCCCTGAGCTACACCCGCTCACTGTGCCGCGCCGCCCGGACTTTCGTGCCGGCGGCCCCCGGCGCGGCTCTCTAAACACCATTCCGCCGGGCGACGCAAGCGCCCTTTTCGCGAACCGTCACGATTTACCAGTTCGGCTCCGGCGGGAGGCCGTCGCGGATCTCCCGGAGCCGGGCGCGGGTCCCGCGCGTGGTCCCCTCGGGGAGCGCGTCCATCGGGAAAAAGGCGCACTCGGCGACCTCCCGGTCCGGCGCCTTCGGGCGCAGGACCGTGAAGGCCGGCAGGACGAACAGGGCCACGTGGTCGCGGGGCGCGGCGACCACGTTCCGATAGAGGCCGTGCAGGCGCGGCTCTCCCTCGGCGACGATCTCCGCCTCCTCGCGGAACTCCCGCACGATCGCGTCGCGCGCGGTCTCGCCGCGCTCGACGCCGCCGCCGGGGAGGTGCCAGCCACTCACGTAGGTGTGGCGCACCAGGGCGACGCGCCCGGCCCCGTCGAGGGCGACGCCGCGCACGCCGAGGGTCATGCCCCGGGACGCGAGCGCCCCGAGGTGGAACAGGCGCCGCAGCAGCGGCCGATCGAGGAGCATGCGGCCGCGCGGCTCAGACGACGTCGAGGGTGATGGCGCCGAGACCGTCGATCGCCGCGACCATGCGCTGGCCGCGCTGGACCGGGCCGACGCCAGAGGGCGTGCCGGTGAAGATCAGGTCGCCGGGCTGCAGGGCGAAGTAGCCCGACAGGTAGGCGATCTGCTCGGCGACGGACCAGATCATGTCGCCGAGGTCGCCCTTCTGGCGGACCTCGCCGTCGACCGACAGGGTGATGGCGCCCTTGGCCGGGTGGCCGATGGCGGAGACCGGGTGGAGCGCGCCGATCGGCCCCGACCCGTCGGCCGCCTTGGCGGTGTCCCAGGGCCGCGACATCTTCTTGGCCTCGTCCTGGACGTCGCGCCGGGTCATGTCGAGGCCGATGGCGTAGCCGTAGACGTGCTCCAGGGCGGTCTCGGCCGGGATGTCGCTGCCGCCGCTCGCGAGGGCCGCGACCATCTCCACCTCGAAATGGTAGTTGGCGGTCTTCGGCGGGTAGGCGTGGGCCGTCGGCTCCGGCCCGACGATCTGCAGGGCGTCGGCGGGCTTCATGAAGAAGAACGGCGGCTCGCGGTCCGGGTCCGCGCCCATCTCGCGGGCGTGGGCGGCGTAGTTGCGCCCGACGCAGTAGACGCGGCGGACGGGATAGAAGTCGCTGCTACCGACGATGGGGAGCGCGATGCGGGGCGGGTTCTGGATGACGGAGAGCATCTCTGCCTCTGCGGTGGATCGTCCGGGTGGACCGGCGCGACGACGCCCGGGCCCTACATCATCGTTGTAAGGTCCGCATCGGCGCGCGCCATACCGGCGCTTGCGTCCGGCCTGCTCCGGCCTACAGAATCCGCGCGATGACGCCGACAGCCGCCCTCGACACCCTGCTGACCGCGCTCCGGGACGGGCTCGGCGCGCGGCACGTGCTGATGGATCCCGACGCCCTCGCGCCCTACCTGACGGAGAGCCGCCGCCTGTTCACCGGGTCGGCCCTGGCCGTACTTCGGCCGGGGAGCACCGAGGAGGTCGCCTTCGCGGTCCGCGCCTGCACGCAGGCCGGGATCGCCGTCGTGCCGCTCGGCGGCAATACCGGCCTCACCGGCGCCGGCGTGCCGCAGGGCGGCGTCGTCCTGTCCCTGGAACGCATGAACCGCCTGCGCGCGGTCGACCCGGTGGACGCCACCATCACGGTCGAGGCCGGGATGATCCTGGAGGAGGTGCAGGAGGCGGCCGAGGCCGCCGGCATGCTGTTCCCGCTCTCCTACGCGTCGCGCGGCTCCGCCCGGATCGGCGGCGGCGTGAGCACCAATGCCGGCGGGATCGCGGTCCTCGCCTACGGCAACGCCCGCGACCTCGTCCTCGGGCTCGAGGTCGTGCTCGCCGACGGGCGCGTCTGGAACGGGCTGAGGGCCCTGCGCAAGGACAATGCCGGCTACGACCTGAAGCAGCTCTTCATCGGCTCGGAGGGCACGCTGGGCATCGTCACGGCGGCGGTGCTGAAGCTGTTCCCGCGGCCGCGCTCGACGAGCGTCGCCTTCGTCGGCCTCGACTCGGCGAAGGCGGCTCTGGACCTGTTCGTCTTCCTGCGGACGCGGATGGACCGCGACCTCACGGCGTTCGAGTACCTGCCGCCCTTCGCCCTGGAGATCGTGCTGCGCCACGTCCCGGGGACGGTGCGGCCGCTGGACGGCGCGCACGGCGCCTACGCGCTGATCGAGGTCGCGTCCGCGCGACCGGACGCCGACACGGGGGCCGAACTGGAATCGGCCCTCGGGCAGGCCCTGGAGGACGAGCTGATCGCCGACGCCACCATCGCGACCAGCGGGGCCCAGAACGCCGCGCTCTGGCGCCTGCGCGAGGGCGTTCCCGAAGCGCAGACCCGCGAGGGCGCCTCGATCAAGCACGACGTGTCGGTGCCGCTCTCCCGCCTGCCCGAGTTCCTGGAGCGGGCGGGGGCGGCCTGCCTCGCCGAGATGCCGGGCCTGAGGCCCTGCGGCTTCGGCCATTTCGGCGACGGCAACATCCATTTCAACCTGTCACAGCCGCCCGGCATGGAGCCCGCGGCGTTCCTGTCCGCCTGGGGCCGGTTCAACCGGATCGTTCACGACCTCGTGCACGCCCTGGGCGGCTCCATCGCGGCCGAGCACGGCGTCGGCCTCATCAAGCGCGAGGAACTCGCGCGCTACGGCGACCCGGTCGGACTCGACCTCATGCGGCGCCTGAAGGCCGCGCTCGATCCGGACGACCTGCTCAACCCCGGCAAGGTGCTCGTCCCGACCGATCGCGGCCCGCCGCCGGCCTGAGCGAATTTGTGCATCGCGCCATAATTCGGCGCGGAGACGCGTGCAGGACAGCCACGCCGCGCCGCGAACCGCCGGGGCGGCCCGTCGCGTTAAGGTGCTGCTAACGCTTCGGACACACGCTCAACAAAGACGGCGGAGACGGATCCGTCGGCGCCAGGCATGGCAATTGCTCTGAGGCCTCCCTATCTCGCACGTGCGAGATCGAACGACGAACCGTCACCGACAGGCTGTTTTCACATCCATCTGGAGACCGACGGAATGCCCACCTCCCAGGCCCGCGTGCAGACCACCGAGGCGAGCCGCTACCTGCAGCAGCTCTGCCGGCACTGGAGCCACAAGTTCAAGGTCGAGGCGACCCCCGTTCACGGCACCGTGCCCTTCGGCGAGGACCGCGTCTGCACCTTCGATGCCGAGCCCGACGCGCTGGTGATGCGCATCGACAGCTCCGACCCGGTCAACCTGACCCGGCTGGAGAACGTCGTGGCCGACCATCTCGCCCGCTTCGCCTTCCGCGAGAGCCTCGGCGACATCCGCTGGTCGCGCGCCGCCTGAGGGCCCGCGCAGCGCGATCACGGGCGACCCGTCCGGCTACCGGCCCGGGCGGGTTCTGAGATCCTGATCGAAGCGCGGCAGTGGCGCACCACTTGCACGCGAACCCGGCTTGCGGCCAGATCGGACGCCGCCGTGACCGGGATCGATTCATGAAGCGACGTACCCTGCTGACCGGCGCCGGAGCCCTGATGGCCGGGGCTCTCGCCCGGCCGGCCCTGGTCCGAGCGGCCTCCGCGACGACCCTGCGGTTCGTCCCCTACGCGGACCTCGCGCTCCTCGACCCGATCATCACCACCAATTACGTCACGCGCACCCACGCGCTGATGGTGTTCGACACGCTCTACAGCCTCGACACCGCCTACCGCGCTCAGCCGCAGATGGTGGCGGGCCACGAGGTCGCGTCCGACGGCCTCACGTGGCGCCTGACCCTGCGGGACGGCCTGCGCTTCCACGACGGGACGCCCGTCCTCGGCCGCGACGTGGTGGCGAGCCTGAAGCGCTGGGCGCAGCGCGATGCCTATGGCGGGGCCCTGTTCGCGACGGTGGACGAACTCTCGGCCCCCTCCGACACGGTGGTGCAGTTCCGCCTGAAGCGGCCCTTCCCGCTCCTGCCGGACGCCCTGGCCAAGCCGACCTCCTACGTCCCGGTGATCATGCCGGAGCGCCTGAGCGCGACGCCCGCGACGCAGCCGGTGCCGGAGATCGTCGGCAGCGGCCCGTTCCGCTTCGTCCCCGAGGAGCGGGTCCCGGGCTCACTCAACGTCTACCGCCGGTTCGAGGCCTATCGACCGCGCCCCGACGGCACGCCGAGCTTCACGGCGGGACCGCGGATCGCGCATTTCGACCGCGTCGAGTGGCGCACGATCCCCGACGGCGCGACCGCGGCCGGCGCCCTGCGCTCGGGCGAGATCGACTGGTGGGAGCAGCCCCTCGTCGATCTCGTGCCGGACCTGAACCGCCAGCCCGCCGTGCGGGTGGATCTGGTGGAAACCGCCGGGCTGATCGGCCAGATCCGCCTCAACCACACCCTGCCGCCCTTCGACAATCCCGCGATCAGCCATGCGCTGCTCGCGGCCGTCGACCAGACCGAGATGATGGACGCCGTCGCCGGCAGCGACCCGGCGATCCGGCGCGGGCCCGTCGGCATCTTCACGGCCGGCGGGCCGATGGCGTCCTCGGCCGGCATGGAGGCGCTGACTGCCCCCCGCGACCTCGCCGCCGCGAAGCGGGCGCTGGCGGCGGCGGGCTACAAGGGCGAGCGCGTCGTGCTGCTCTCCGGGACCGACGTGCCGCGGATCAACGCGATCTGCGAGGTGATGGCCGATGCCTGCCGCAAGATCGGGATGAACCTCGACGTCGTCGCCACCGACTGGGGGACGGTCAACCAGCGGATCCTGAACGCCAAGCCCCTGGACCAGGGTGGCTGGTCGATGTTCGGCATCTTCTCCGGCGGGCTCGACCACCTCTCGCCGGCCTACCATCTGGCCGCCCGCGGGAACGGCCGGGCCGGCGTGCCGAGCTGGCTGACCGACGCGCCCCTGGAGGAGCTGCGCGGCGCGTGGTTCGACGCGCCGGACCTCGACGCCCAGAAGGCGCTGGCGGCGCGGATCCAGGCGCGGGCGCTGGAGGTCGGCGCCTACCTGCCCTGCGGCCAGTATTTCCAGCCGACCGCCTACCGGCGGGACCTCGAAGGCATGCTGACCGGGCTGCCGCTGTTCTGGAACCTGCGCCGGTCGGCCTGACCGGGCAGTTCCGGGCTCACCCGACGCTCATCAGGCTGGCATTGCCGCCGGCCGCCGCGGTGTTGATCGTGGTGGTGACCTCCTCCACCAGGCCGGCCGGATCGTAGAGGTCGCCGGCCGCCAGCGCCTCCGGGCAGCGGGCCTGGATCGGCAGGATCGCGCCCTCGCGGGCCGCGACGGCCCTGTTCAGGGCCAGCAGGTCGTCGGCGTCGCCCGCGAACAGGACCCCGGCGATCGCGCCCGCGCGGTCGAGGTCCGGCGCCCGGGCAACCCGCGCCGCGCACGCTTCCGGCAGACCGTCCAGGACCGGATCGCGCCCGTCCGGCCCGATGACGACGGCCGCGTTGCCCGTGCCGAGGATCGCGCCGATCTGGAGCAGGAGCGCCGTCTCGGTCGCCGCGACGGCCGCGACGCGCCCACGGGGACGCAGCGCGTACAGGTTGTGCTCACCGACGGGACCGGCCAGCGCGATCGCGGCGCGGCCGGGATAGCGGACGGCTTCGAGCCTGTCCGCGAGGTCGTGGCGGTGCCGCGAGCGCAGCCACGCCGTGTAGGGACGCAGCGCCCCGTCGTCGGTGGGCAGCCCGTCGCGGGCGGCGGCGGGCGATCGCCGCAGCAGACGGCCGAGGATCAGCGGGCCGCCGGCCTTCGGGCCCGTCCCCGACAGCCCGGAGCCGCCGAAGGGCTGCACGCCGACAACCGCG
Source organism: Methylobacterium sp. NPDC080182 (assembly GCF_050281105.1). Classification (NCBI taxonomy): domain Bacteria; kingdom Pseudomonadati; phylum Pseudomonadota; class Alphaproteobacteria; order Hyphomicrobiales; family Methylobacteriaceae; genus Methylobacterium; species Methylobacterium sp. NPDC080182. The sequence goes on along the minus strand of NZ_JBNNWO010000015.1, from coordinate 152,055 downwards.
CCGATGATGTTGCGATTGACGTAGCAATTGCCGGCCCGCACGCGATCGAGGACCCGGTCGATGGTCTCGTCGATGCGGCTGTGCAGCCCGAAGGTGAGCCCGTAGCCGGTCGCGTCGATCGCCGCCAGGAGCGCGTCGAGGCCGTCGCGGCGGTAGCGTAGCACGTGGAGCACGGGACCGAACACCTCCTGCTCGACATCGGCGACGGCCCCGATCTCGATCAGGGTCGGCGGCACGAAGGTCCCGGCGCCGGACTCGGGCGGCAGGGGAAACTGCTCCACCGGGAAGCCCCGCGCGCGCATCCGCGTCACGTGTCCGACGACCCGGTCGGCGGCCTCGGCGGTGATGACCGGCCCGACATCGACGGGCAGGGCCCGCGGGTCGCCCACCCGCAGCTCCCGCAGGGCGCCCTTCAGCATGTGCAGCGTCCGGTCGGCGATCTCCTCCTGCAGGCACAGGATGCGGAGCGCCGAGCAGCGCTGCCCGGCGGAATCGAAGGCCGAGGCGATGACATCGGCCACCACCTGCTCGGCGAGCGCGGAGGAATCGACCACGAGGGCGTTCTGGCCGCCGGTCTCGGCCACGAACGGCACCGGCTCGCCGAAACGGTTCAGCCGCTCCGCCAGAGCCCGCTGGATGCCCTTGGCCACCGCCGTCGATCCGGTGAACATCACGCCCTGCACGCGCGGATCCTCGACCAGGGCGGCGCCGACCCGGCCGTCGCCCGGCAGGAGGTGCAGCGCCTCGACGGGAATCCCGGCCGCGTGCAGCGCGCGGACGGCAGCGGCCGCGATCAGCGGGGTCTCCTCGGCGGGTTTCGCCAGGACCGTGTTGCCCGCCGCCAGGGCGGCCGCGACCTGACCGACGAAGATCGCCAGCGGGAAATTCCACGGCGCGATGCAGGCGACCGGACCGAGCGGCGCGTGCGCGTCACCGAGGGTCCGCTCGGCCTCGGCGGCGGCGTAGCGGAGGAAGTCGACCGCCTCGCGGATCTCCGCGACGGCGCTCGCGCAGGTCTTGCCCGCCTCCCGCACGACGAGCCCGATCAGCGGCGGCATCTGCGCCTCGAGGACGTCGGCGGCCCGCCGCAGGCAGGCGGCGCGCGCGGTCGCCGGCGTCGCCGCCCAGCCGGCCGCGCCCGCCTGCGCGCGCGCCACGGCGACCGCCACGGTCTCCACCGTCGCCGCCTGGTAGAATCCGACGACGTCCCGGCGGTCGGCGGGATTGTGGACGGGTTCGTCGGCCGCCGCGTCTTCCGCGCCCGAGGGCACCGCCCGCCACGCGGTGCGGGCGCTCGCCGCCAACCCGTCCGACAGCCGAGCGAGCTCCGCCTCGTCGGCGAGGTCGAGCCCGGCCGCGTTGGCGCGAGCCGGGCCGTAGAGCGCCCGGGGGGCCGCGATCCGCGGGTGCGGCGCGCCGGGATCCGGCGCGGCCTCGACGGCGGCGACGGGGTCGGCGATCAGGTCCGCGACCGGCACGGCCGCGTCGGCGACGCGGTTGACGAAGGACGTGTTGGCCCCGTTCTCCAGGAGGCGCCGCACCAGGTAGGCGAGCAGGGTCTCGTGCGTGCCCACGGGCGCGTAGATGCGGCAGGGCCGCTGCAGGACGGCGTCGGCCATCACGGCCTCGTAGAGCGGCTCGCCCATGCCGTGCAGGCACTGGAACTCGTACTGACCGAGCCGGAAATCCGGTCCCGCCATCGCGACGATGCTCGCCAGTGTCTGGGCGTTGTGGGTGGCGAATTGCGGAAAGACCGCGTCGGGCGCCGCGAGCAGCCGGCGCGCGCAGGCGAGGTACGAGACGTCGGTGTGGACCTTCCGGGTGAAGACCGGGAAGTCCGCCAGACCGTCGACCTGCGCCCGCTTGATCTCGCTGTCCAAGTAGGCGCCCTTCACGAGCCGCACCATCAGCCGCCGGCGGCACCGCCGCGCGAGGTCGATCAGCACGTCGATGACGAATGGACAGCGCTTGCCGTAGGCCTGGACCACGAAACCGAGCCCGTCCCAGCCGGCGAGATCCGGGTCGGCGGCGAGCCGCTCCAGGATGTCGAGCGACAGGTCGAGGCGGTCTGCCTCCTCGGCGTCGACGTTGAGACCGATGCCGTGGCCCTCGGCGAGGTGGGCGAGGTCCCGCACGCGGGGATAGAGTTCGGCCAGGACCCGGTCGCGCTGCGCGCGGGCGTAGCGGGGATGGAGCGCCGACAGCTTGATCGAGATTCCGGGGCCGCGGAGCACGCCGCGCCCGGCAGAGGCCGCGCCGATCGCCGCGATCGCGTCCGCGTAGGCGCGCCGGTAGCGCTCGGCGTCCTCGGCGGTCACGGCGGCCTCGCCGAGCATGTCGTACGAGTAGGTGAAGCCCTTCGCCTCGAGCCGCGCCGCGTGCCGCAGGGCCTCGGCGATAGTTCGCCCCGCCACGAACTGCTCGCCCATCATCCGCATGGCGAGATCGACGCCGGTCCGGATCACGGACTCGCCGCCGCGGGCGATCAGCCGGGTGAGCGCGGCCGACAGGCCGGCCTCGTCCCGGGTCGCCGCCAGCTTGCCGGTCACGAGCAGGCCCCAGGTCGCCGCGTTGACGAAGGGCGACGGGCTGTGCCCCAGATGGGCGGCCCAGTCGCCGCCGGCGATCTTGTCGCGGATCAGCGCGTCCCGCGTCGCCGCGTCGGGGATGCGCAGCAGCGCCTCGGCGAGGCACATCAGCGCCACGCCCTCCTGGCTGGACAGCGCGTACTCGTGGATCAGCCCCTCGACGCCGCCGCGGGTGCCCCGGCGCCGCAGGGTCTCGACGAGGCGCCGCGCGTCCTCGGCGACGCGCCGAGCCGCCTCGGGCGGCAGGCGCGCTTCTTCGAGGAGCGGGAGCACGCAGTCCCGCTCGGGCCGCCGGCAGGCCGCGACCACCGCCCGCCGCAGGGGCGACAGGTCCGCCAGGCCGGCCGCGAACGCGCCGAAAGGCTCGCTCGCCGCCGCGGCCGCCTCGTCGACTACGCCGGATCCGGACATGGGCCGCCCCTCGGACACGGCGCGCTGGCATCGCGCCGTCGCGGACTCACGCTACACCGTCGGGGGCCCGCGTCGAGGCCGAACACGCTGTGGCCGATCGCGTCACTTCGAGGCCTGCGCGTGGGCGGATTCCAGCGCGACGGCCAGGAGCGGCTGGGCACCCTCCCGGCGCAGCGTCGCCACGGGAATCACCACCGGGTCGGCACAGGCCTGGACGACGTGGGCGAGGTCGAACTGCACCGCGAGGCCGCCGGCCTTGGCGTCGAGCCACGCCATCATGGCCGGCGGCTGCCCGTCATAGGTCTCGGCGACGGCCTCGCGGCACTCCTTGTCGGCGTCGTCCGCCTTCGGATCGCCCGTCTTCGGGCGATAGCCCGCGAGGTAGAGGGCGTGCAGCCTCTTCGACGCGAGCGTCACCATCTTGGTCCCGCCCGGGCCCTCCGCCAGGGCGAGCTTGCCGGTCAGGGAGTTGGGCAGCAGGGTCGTCCAGTCGACCGGGGCGCCGGTGGTGAGATCGTAGACGATCGACATCGTGCCGCTGTTCGGGTGCGCGCCGCCGCAGAACCCGCTGTCGAAGATGACGAAGCTCAGGAAGCGCGGGCCGCGCATCGGGGCCTGGACGGTGCGCTCCCAGGAGCTGTTCTTCCCGCCCTGATCCTTGCACGCCTGCTCGGCCTTCAGGGCCCGCGCGTCGAGGCGCTTCAGCGCCGCGTTGATCCGACGCTCGGCCTCGTCGGCCGGCGCGGCGATCTGCGGCATGGCGGCGATGCCGGGGCTCGCGTCGGACGGCGCCTTCAGGACCACCGGCCCGTCACCGGCCCGGGCGGGCACGGCCAGGCCCAGGAGGACAGCGCCAAGGCAGGCGATCCTGCGGCTGGCGCGGCGCGCGCGCGGCGGGAGGTTACGCTCGTACATCGTGCCTCGGCTCCTGTTCGGGCGGGGACGGAGGGTGTCAGATCCCCGCCGCGGGACGATCGGATCGGCGCAGCCCTAGCATCCGGGGCGGCGACGCGGCGCGCGCTTTGACACCGGCGGAAGCGGTGTCAGAACCCCGGGATGACCGCGATCCTGATCTACGGCGCCACCGGCTATACCGGGCAGCTCCTGGCCGCGCACGCCGTCGGGCAGGGGTTGCGCCCGATCCTGGCCGGGCGCGATCCCGAGAAGCTGCGGCCGCTGGCGGCCCGGCTGAACCTCGAGATGCGGGCCGCGCGGCTCGACGATGCCGCGGGCCTGCAATCCGCCCTCGCGGGCGTGGCGGCGGTGATCCACGCGGCCGGCCCGTTCTCGCGGACGGCGCGGCCGATGGCCGAGGCCTGCCTCGCGGCCGGCGCGCACTACGTCGACATCACCGGCGAGATCGCCGTGCTGGAGGCCCTCGCGGCCAAGGATGCGGCCGCGAAGGCGGCCGGCATCGTCCTCCTGCCGGCGGCGGGCTTCGACGTGGTGCCGAGCGACTGCCTCGCCGCCCACGTGGCCGGCCGCGTTCCCGGCGCGACGCATCTGCGCATCTCCATCGGCGGGTTCGGCGGCTTCAGCCGCGGCACGGCCCGCACCATGGTGGAGGGCATCGCCTGGGGCACGCGGGTGCGCCGGGACGGGCGCATCGTCGAGTTGCCGAGCCCGCCGCGCGCCACCGCGGATTTCGGAACGGGACCGCGTCGGACCGTGGGGCTCGGCTGGGGCGACGTGTCGAGCGCGTGGTACTCGACCGGCGTCCCGAACATCGACGTCTACTTCGAGGCCTTCCCCGCCATGGCGGCGGCGGCCGGCCTGCCCGCCGGCATCCGGCGGATCATCGCGGGCGGCACCGCCCAGCGCCTGATCAACCGCGGCATCGACCGGCTGCCGGAGGGCCCTTCGGCCGCCGCGCGCGAGAAGGCCCGCAGCACCTTCCTGGCGGAGGCCTGGGACGGCGCCGGCCGCCGCGCGGCGAGCCGGATGGAGACGCCCGAGGGCTACACGCTCACCGTCTGGACCGCCTTGGAGGCGGCCCGCCGCGTCGCTGCCGGCACCGTCGCGCCCGGCTTCCACACGCCGGTCACGGCCTTCGGCCCCGACTTCATCCTGAGCTTCCCGCACGTGGTCCGGACCGACCTCTGAGACCAGGCCTGCACGGCGGTCGGAATGGCCGTCTCTGCGTGCGCAGCGAAGCAATCCAGGGCTGCGCCACACTCACCGAAGTTTCGCCTCCCCGGATCGCCGCGCTGCGCTCGCGATGACGGCGGAGCGCGCGCCCCGCTCCCTCACACGGTCGCGCCGATCTGCCAGGGGGCGAATTCCGACGCGCCGAAATCGAACTGCTCGCTCTTCGTCCGCTCGCCGCCGGCGACCCGCAGGATGAGGTCGAAAATCCGGTGGCCGGCCTGCTCCACGCTCTCCGCGCCGTCGAGGATCGTGCCGCAATTGACGTCCATATCCTCCTCGAGTCGACGGTACATGGCCGAGTTGGTGGCGATCTTGATCGAGGGCGACGGCTTGCAGCCGAACACGCTACCGCGGCCGGTGGTGAAGCAGACGAGGTTCGCGCCGCCCGCGACCTGCCCGGTCGCCGAGACCGGGTCGTAGCCGGGCGTGTCCATGAAGACGAAGCCCTTGGCGGTGACGGGGTCGGCGTAGCGCAGCACGTCGACCAAGTTGGTGCTGCCGGCCTTCGCCATGGCGCCGAGGGACTTCTCCAGGATCGTGGTCAGGCCGCCGGCCTTGTTGCCCGGCGACGGGTTCGCGTCGATCTCCGAGCCCTCCTTGCGGGTGTACTCCTCCCACCAGTGCATCAGGTCGACGAGCTTCTGGCCGACCTCCGGGCTGATAGCGCGGCGGGTGAACAGGTGCTCGGCGCCGTAGGTCTCGGTGGTCTCCGACAGGATCACCGTGCCGCCGTTCCGCACCACGAGGTCGCTGGCGATCCCCAGCGCCGGGTTGGCCGACACGCCGGAATACCCGTCCGAGCCGCCGCACTGCAGGGCGACGATCAGCTCGCTCGCCGGCACCGGCTCACGGTGGACCACGTTCGCCTCGGCCAGGATGCCGGTCACGAACTCGATCCCGGCCTCGACGGTCTTCCGGGTGCCGCCGAGGCTCTGGATGTTCATGCTGCGGATCCGGCCGCCGAGCCCCTGCTCCTCCAGGAAGGCGCCGATCTGGTTCACCTCGCAGCCGAGCCCGATCATGACGATGTGGGAGAAGTTGACGTGCCGCGCGTAGCCCGCGAGCGTCCGCCGCAGGAGCCGGAGCGGCTCGCCCATCGCCATGCCGCAGCCGGTCTTGTGGGTCAGCGCCACGACACCGTCGACGTTGGGATAGGGGGCGAGCGGGTCGAGGCCGAGGATCGGGTGCCGCCGGAACGCGTCGGCGATCAGGTCGGCGACGTGCGCGCTGCAATTCACCGAGGTGAGGATGCCGACGTAGTTGCGCGTCGCCACGCGCCCGTCGGGGCGGCGGATGCCCTGGAAGGTCGCGGGCGGCGTCACCAGCTGGGTCGGCCTCGCATCGACCCCGAACGCGTAGTCCCGGGCGAACTCGCCCATCCCGAGATTGTGGACGTGGACGTGGCGACCGGCCGCGATGTCCGCCTTGGCGAAGCCGATGATCTGCCCGTACTTGGTCACCGGCTCGCCGCTCCGGTGGGCCCGGACCGCGACCTTGTGGCCGGCCGGGATCCGCTCCGCCGCCGCGACGTTGTCGGCGACCGGCGTTCCCGGCTCGATGGCGCCGCGGGCCACGGCCACGCCGTCGGCGGGGCGGAGGGTGATCACGGGATACGTGGACATCGGTCTCTCCTCGGATTCCGTCGCGCCAGTCGCCGTCACCGCGCCGTCACCGCGCCGTCACCGCGCCGCTTCGGGGCGCAGGGCCGGGGCGCGAGCGTCGCGGACCGGCAGCGGCGCGATCTCGCCGACCACGAACAGGTAGATGAAGGCGCCCAACAGGCAGAACCCGCCGGCCACGATCAGGGGGATCACGAACGAGCCCTGGGTGACCGTCAGCATGACGCCGGTGAAGGTCGTCGTCACGATCCCGGCGACGTTCGACGCGAAGTTCTGGATGCCTCCGATCGAGGCCACGTGGGCCGGGGTCGGCGCCACGTCGCCGGGCAGCGCCCAGATCGAGGCCGCCGTGAAGGCGAGGCTGCCGTAGGCGACCGCGAAGCACAGCAGCGCCACGTAGATGTTGGGCGCGATGATCGACAGGGTGATCACCGAAGACATCAGCATGCCGCCGACGAGGCAGGTCTTGCGGGCCGCGGTGAGGCTCCAGCCGCGGCGGTAGAGCGCGTCCGACGCGAAGCCGCCGAGCCAGCCCGCGGGGATCGACGCCAGGGCGGGCAGGCTGCCGAGCGTGCCGAGCTCCGCCAGGGAGAAGCCCCGCGCCTTGACCAGGTAGGTCGGGAACCACGTGATGAAGAAGTAGATCACGAAGTTGAGGCAGAAGAACCCGGCCATCATGCCCCAGACCGTGCGGTAGCGGAACAGCGACAGCCACGGCACCTGGTTCTGGGCGTCCGCCGCGTCGACGGTCTTCGGCCGCTCCTGCGCGGCCCGCAGTCGGGCGAGCTCCTCCGGCGACACCTTCGGGTGGTTCTCGGGCTCGCGGTAGAGCCACATCCAGAACACCGCCCAGACGAAGCCCAGCACGCCGGTGACGACGAAGGATTCCCGCCAGCCCAGCGTCGCGATGACCCAGGAGACCAGCGGGATCGCCAGGGCCGAGCCCACCCGGGAGCCGCTGTCGAAGATGCTGCTGGCGAAGCTGCGCTCGCTGCGCGGGAACCACGAGGCCGCGACCTTGGCGAAGGACGGGTAGGCCCCGGCCTCGCCGATACCGAGCAGCATGCGCAGGCCGAGCAGGGACAGGAACCCCCGTCCCACCGCGGTCAGCGCCGTGCAGGCTGACCACCAGACCACCGCGACCACGAGGGAGAGCCGCGCGCCGACCCGGTCGGCCACGTAGCCGAAGGGCAGCTGCATGATCGCGTAGGTCCAGAAGAAGCCCGACAGGATCAGGCCCATGTCGGTGGCGTCGAGCCCGAGTTCCTTGGTCATGGAGGGCGCGGCGACCGCGAGGTTGGCGCGGTCGATGTAGTTGATGGCGTTGGCGGCCATGCAGAGGCCGATCATGAGCCAGCGCAAGCGAGGCATCGTGGGCTCCTCCCGTCTTCCGGGGATGGCGTCCCCGGTCCGTGCGGCGCCCCCGTTGTGGCCGGGGGTCGCCGCCGAGCGTGGTGTCGTGCCGGATCGTTCCCGGCTCAGGTGCGATAGGCGTTGCCGTCGAGGCCGTGCGGCCGGCCGGCGGCGAGCAGGGTCTCCCAGACGGGCTCGGGCAGCGGCACGCCCTCGGCGAGGCGCTCGGCCCGCATCCGCCGCTCCGGCTCGCCGGGCAGCAGGACCTCGGCGCCCGGCATCGGCTTGGCGCTCTTGAAGAAGTCGAGATAGGCCCGCGTCTCGGCCGCGAGGGCGTCCTCGGTGCCGAGGGCCGAGGGCGTGACGTAGATCGACAGCATGCCGTTGCAGATCCGCCGCTGCCCGGGCCCGGCCGTGCCGGAGCCGGTGAGCGCGCCGGCCAATAGCTCGCACATCAGCGCGAGGCCGGAGCCCTTGTGCTCGCCGAAGGCCCGGATCGCACCCGCCCCGCGCTGGTTGTCGCGCTCGACGCCCTCCAGCGGGCCGAACAGGGTCGCCGGGTCGGCGCTGAGGCGGCCGTCGGGCTCGATCAGCGCCCCCTCGGGCAGCGGCTTGCCGCCCCTCGAGGCGACGAGCACCTTGCCCTCGGCGACCAGCGACGTGGCGAAGTCGAGGATGATCGGGTCGCCCCCCGGAACCGGGAAGCCGGCCGCGAAGGGCGCCGTCGAGAAGCGGCGCTCCACGGAGCCGAACGGCGCCACGAGGAGGCTGCCCGCCACGTTGACGAAATGGACCGAGACGAGCCCCGCCGCCGCGGCCCGCTCGGCCCACTCGCCGATCCGGCCGATATGCCCGGCATGCCGCAGGGCGATGATCGCGACGCCGTTCGCCCGCGCCTTGGCGATCCCGAGATCGACGGCGACGGGGCCGGCCGTCTGCCCGAACCCGTAATGGGCGTCGACGAGGGCGAAGTTCGGCGCGTCGGTCACGATCTCGGGCGTGCGGCCGGCCTCGACCTCGCCGGCGCGCAGCCACTCGACGTAGCGGGTGACGCGGACCACGCCGTGGCTGTCGTGGCCGGTGAGGTTCGCCGCCACCAGGAAGCGGCCGATACGCTCGGCCTCCGGCTCGGCGCATCCCTCGCGCACGAAGATGTCCCGCACGTAGGCGGTCAGCCTGTCGGCCGGAATCCGCATCCCGTCTCTCCCTCGCCGCGCCTCATCGAGCGCGTGCGGGATGAACCTAGCGCCCTCGCACGTGCAGGGCGAGCACCGGCGGGTGACGGCGGCCGCCACCTGTCGTCCCCGCCGGACCGGTCATGGGTCGGACGGGACGGGCCCGGGCGGGTCGCCGTAGGGGAAGAAGTCGGCGGCCCGCATCTGCGCGTAGGCGAGGTGATCGAGGCGCACCGTGCCGAGGAACGGCTCCGGCGGCTCCACCAGCAGGATCGTGCGGGCGTAGCCGCTATCATCGAAGCCGCGCCGGAAATGCACCCGCGACTTGATCGCCACGACGTCGAAATCCGCCGGGTCCAGGCCGAGCCGCCACAGCTCGTCGGGCTCGACGATCTGCGCGAGCTGCGGGCTCAGCACGAGGACGTTGCCGGCCCCGAACGCGACGCAGATCCAGGTGCCTCCGCCGCCGCTGCCGGCGACGCCGGGCTCCGGCGCGGCGACGACGCGCAGCACGGTCCCGGTGATCTGCACCGGGTCGCCCGCGGACGGGTCGCCGCCACCGCCGACCGGCGCGTCGAACGGGTCGCCGGCCGCGAGGGACCCCGCCGCGATGCCGGGCGACGCCACCGTGGCGACCAGGGTGCGGGCGAGGCCCTGCCGGAGGATCTCGCGCAGCAGCCAGGTCGCCCGGCCCGACCGGTCGCTGTGGTCGGCGAGGACCACCGGGGCGGCGCCCTCCGCCACCGCCGCCCGCGCGAGGCGCACGCCGTCGGCGATCGTGTGGATCCGCGTCGTCTCGAGCAGCGCGCGCCGCTGCCGCCACGCGAAATCCGCGACGTCCCGCGCCACCCGCTCGGCGAGTGCCGGGTCGTCGTCGGTGATCGCCTGCACGGTCATCCCGCCGTCCGGGGCGTCGCCCCACGGGAAGCCGAAGAAGACGTTGACGTACACGTCCGGCTCGCGCGCCTCCCAGACGAGAGCCCGCTGCACGAGGTCGGACCACGGTGCGGCGCCGGTCCACTGCACGACGGTCGGCGAGAGGATCGGCACCTTGAGGGTCCGGTGCGCCGGCCGGAAGTCGCCGCGCACGGCGCGCACCAGCATCCGGGCGGCCCGCTGCCCCTGCAGGTGGCCGTCGTAATGCGGGAAGTACTTCACCGCGAAAGCCATGTCGGCGTGGTCGAGGAAGGCGGCGTCCTCGTTGCCGTGCAGGTCGAAGGTCCCGACCAGGATCGCCCCCTCGCCCACCGCGGCGCGAGCCTGCCGGGCGATGTCGGCCTCCGGCCTGGGGACGCCGCGCACCGCCATCGCGCCGTGCAGGGCGAGATAGACCCCGTCGAACGGGCCCTGCGCCCGCAGCTCCGCCACCATCTGCCCGAGGAAATGCGCGTAGGCGTCGGCGGTGATCCAGCCCGAGGCGGTGCCGGTGCGCGGCCAGAGCGGCGAGGTGATCCCCACGAGCTCGACGCCGTCGTACTCCCGCGCCACCTGCACGAAGCCGCCCATGTAGCCCTTGGGATCGGTGGCGAGCAGCGCGGCCCCGGCGGCCGGTGAGCCGGGATAGATGAAGTCGTCCCGGGTCGTGTCGTTCGGCAGGAACGTGACGGTCTCGTGCGTGAACTGGAGGACGGCAAGGCGCATCGATGGTCGGTCCTCTGGGATCCGGGTGACGGTCAGGAGATCTCGCGCACGAGCTTCGCGATGAGCGAGCGGCCGAAGGCCGCGAAGCTCTCGGCGGTCATCACGAAGGCGCCCTCCCCGCCGATCACGACGCTCCGGTAATACGCGGCCAGGCCGCCCGCCGGATTGGTATGCTCTTTCAGGAAGGCCGGCATCCCCTCGGGTTCGGTGAGGATGACGATGCCGTTGACCGTGATGCCGGCCGCGACGGCGGCGTCCCGGGCCTCGGCGATGGGCCGCCCGGCATTGCCGGTGCCGTCACCGGAGATGTCGATCACCCGGCGCTCGGCGCGGAACGGCGCGCGGGCCAGAAGGTCGGCGGCGAAACCGATCGCCGAGCCGATGGCGGTGCGTCCGTAGAACGGGCGCGGCACCGCGCGGAGGCGCGCCGCGAAGGCGGCCGCGTCCTGCGCCGAGGCGATCACCATCCAGTCGACCGCGACCTGCTGCTCGCCGGGTCCGGCCCAGTCGAACAGGGCGACGCCGATGCGCCCGGTCGGGCCGTCGCCGATGGCGCGCAGCACGCGCGGGTCGCCGAAGGCCTCGGCGTAGCCGCGGCGCTCGAGGTCGAACCGGGCCTCGCTGATGCTGAGTGACACGTCCACCGCGAGGACGAGGAGGAGGTCGACGCCCGTATCCGCCGCGCGGGCGGGGCGGCCGGCCAGCGACAGGGCGGCGAACATCCCGGACAGGAACGGGCGTCGCCGCATGGCCGACCCTCGATCTGGGGCGCCCGCGCGAGACGGCGGGCGGCTCACCCATGCAACGAGCCTGCCGACCCGCCGGTTCGAGCGCTCCGGCCGCGCCGCGCGAAGGTTCCGCCCCCGCGGCGCGGACCCGCGCCGCTTTCGGCCGCATCACGGGCCGGGGCGGCCGCCCTACCTGCCGCGGATCGGGGCGCCGCCGGCGCCGCCCACCCAGAGACAGTCGTCATGCAGCGTGTTCGCCGAATCGGTCGTGTCATCGAGAACGGGATCGTCGGAGCCGTGACCGGGACGGTCGCAGGCGTCAGCCGGATGATCGACGGGCTGATCGGGCTGGTGGGCCGTCTATCCGAGCGCCTCGACGCTCGCCTGTCGTCGCTCGCCGACGCGTCCCGGGCGCGCCACCGGCGCGAGGGCCGCCGGCAGATCGACCAGATCTCGCTGGAGTAGCGGCGCGCGCGACCCCGCGCCTAGAGCCCCGGTCCCTTGGCGGCCCCGAAGATGCGGCCCGGCTTGCCGTCGGCCGCGCCCTGGAGCAGGACGACCCAGCTGTCCGCGTCGGCGACGCGGGCCTGGGTGTCGGGCACCTCGAAGCGGGTCGGCTGGCCCGTCCAGGGACCGAGCCGCTGCATGCCGCGGACGACGTTGACGTAGGTCGCCGTCCGGCCGCCGTTCTCCCCGGACTGGATCGCGATGGCGCGGCTGCGGAGCACGGGTACCAGCCAGACGTCGCCGCGGATCTCGGTCTTGGCCTCCGGGGCCGCCCCGACCTCCACCAGGATCCGGTCGCCGTTGGTCTCCCCGCGCACCGGCACAGGCAGCCCGCCGTGCTGGCAGGCATCGCGGATCAGGCGCTCCAGGGCCGGCCGGTCGGACCCGACGGCGAAGCCGTTGCCGTCGACCACGACCTGGGGCGTGAACACCTGTCGGGCCCCGCGGCCCCGCGCGTAGGCGCGCTGGCGCTCGGTCAGCGGCCGCATCGCGAGCGTGTCCTTCCAGCCGAGATAGTCCCAGTAGGTCACCGGCAGGGTCAGGGCGATGACGCCGGGCTTGTGGGCGAGGTCGCGCAGCACCGGGTCGGCGGACCGGCAGGCGCCGCAGCCCTGGCTGGTAAAGAGTTCGACCACGGCGCGGACGGGCTCCGCCCGCGCCGGCATCGCGGCCAGCGTCGCGCAGGCAAGCAGCGCGGCGCGCAGCGCGCGGCGGTCGCGGGTCGGGGCGCGGTGCCGGGGCGTCATCGATCCATCAGACCGTCTGCGAGGCCGAAGGTGAAATCACGTTGGCTTGAGAGATCTCTACTGTCGGTTGAAGTGGCGCCGGCGCCACTCTCGGCTTGGGCAGCATGTCGGGCCGCCAGCGGCGATGCATCCACAGCCACTGGCCGGGATTCTCCCGCACCCAGCCCTCGACCACGGCCGTCATCGCCTGCATGGCGCCGGCGACGTCCATGGTCCCGTCGGCCGCCCTGGGCAGGTCCAGGGGCGGCGTCAGCTCGAGGCGGAAGCGGCCCTCCGGTAGGCGCACGACGCGCACGCCGTGCACCGGGCAGTCGTAGTGGCGGGCGAGCTTGGCCAAGAGGGGGTTGGCGAGGCATGGCCGGCCGAGGAACTCCACCACGACGCCGCGGGTGAAGTGCTGGTCGATCAGCTGACCCAGGTGGCCGCCGGTCTCGACCACGTCGCGCATGGCGAAGACGGCGCCCGGTGTGGAGGCGGCGAGCCCGCCCATTGTCCGGCGGCGGACCTCCTGGACGAGGCGCGCGGCGGCGGGGTTGTTCGGCGGCCGGAACACCGCGGTGGCGTCCAGGCCGAAACGGGCCGCGCAGATCGCCGGCAATTCCCAGTTCGCCAGATGCGCCGAGAAGATCAGACCGGGCCGGCCGTCGTCGCGCAGGGCGTAGAAGTGCTCGATCCCGGCGACCTCCGTCCGCAAGTCGCCGGTCGCGGCGGGATCGTAATCGAACAGGCTGTCGAGATGGGCGTATTCGGCCCCCGTCCGGCCGAGATTGTCCCAGGCCTCCAGGGCGATCCGCTTCCGCTCCGCCTCCGACATGTCGGGGAAGGCCGCCCGGAGGTTCGCCATCGCCGTGCGGTGCGCCGGCAGGAGCGGTCCGAGGGTTCGCAGGAGCGCGGCGCCGAGTGCCGTGGACCGGACCGGCCCGAGGATCCGAGCCAGCAGCACCAGGGCGCGGATCACCGGGATCATCGCGAAGCCCGCGAGGCGCGGGTACGACCGTTTGAGCAGGAGGGCGAGACGCAGCACAGTCGATTCCAGAGAACGGTACGGGCGGCCCCCCAGCGCACCCGTACAGCGACGTTTACGACAAGTCTCCCGCAGCGCGAAATGCGGATCGCCGCGCCCGGTGACGGTGCGGCACCGGGCGGGTGCGCCGCTGCCGGCGCTACAGGCTGACGAGGATCTTGCCGAACACCCGGCGCGATTCGAGGCGCTCCAGACCCTGCGCGAAATCCGCCAGCGGGTACACGGTGTCCACCACCGGTCGAATGCCCGCTTCCATCTTGGCGAGGGCTTGGCCGATATTCGCGAGCGAGCAGCCGAACGAGCCGGTGATGCGGTACTGCTGCTGGAACAGCTGCATCAGGTTCATGGTCGCCGAGACGCCCGAGGTCGATCCGCAGGTCACGAGCCGGCCGCCGCGCTTCAGGCAGAGCAGGGAGCCGTTCCAGGTATCGGCGCCGACATGCTCGAACACCACGTCGACGCCCTTGCGCTTCGTGAGCCGGCGGACCTCGCCCTCGAAGCGCTCGGTGCGGTAGTTGATGACGTGGTCGGCGCCGAGCTCGGCGGCCTTGCGACCCTTCTCGTCGTCGCCGACCGTCGTGTAGACCGTGCAGCCGATCGCCTTGGCCATGCGAATCGCCGCGGTCCCGATCCCGGAGCCGCCGGCATGGACCAGCACGCTCTCGCCGGGCTCCAGGCGCGCATTGTCGAACAGCATGTGCTGGACCGTGCCGAAGGCGATGCCCGCGCAGGCGGCGTCGGTGTCGCTGACGCCGTCCGGCACCTTCACGACGAGGCGGGCCGGCATGGTCACCAGCTCCCGGGCGAAGCCGTCGAGATGGAAGCCCATCACGCCGGACACGTCCTCGCAGAGGTTGTCGCGCCCCTCGCGGCAGGCCTTGCACTTGCCGCAGGTCATGGCGCCGTACGGCACGACCCGGTCGCCCGCGACGAGTCCGGTGACGCCCGCCCCGACCGACTCGACAGTCCCGGCCGCCTCCGCGCCGACGATCAGCGGCATTTTCCGCTTGGCGAAGGCCATGCCGCGGAAGCCCCAGACGTCGATGAAGTTGAGGCCGACCGCGCGGATGCGGATCCGGACCTCGCCGGCGCCGGGCGCGGGCGGCGGCTCGATCTCGGTGAGGCGGAGGTCGCGGTCACCGAACAACTGGAGGGCTCGCATCGTGTCTCTCGTCACTCCGGCGCCAGGTAGCGCCGCCGCGCCCAGCCGAGGGTGCGTCCGGCCTTCACCCGGCACCACGTGGTGCGGCTCGGCGTGTCGTTGGTGCAGCCAAAGACCAGGGCGCGGCTGCGGATCTCACCGATCTGCTCGGCGGACGGGTCCGGCTCGGCGCGGATGCTCAGCGGCTCGCCCGGCGGCAGACCGGAGATCCGGTAGACCTGCGGCTCCGCCCGGGCGTCGCCCGGGGCCAGGAGAGCCGCGCCGCAGAGGGCGGCGGTGAGGGCGAGGCTGGCGCGCATCGTCAGGGTCGTCCGGTTCGGCGGCGCCACCGTCAGGTCCGGTGGACGCCCATCATGGCGGTCAGGCCGCCATCGACGGGCAGCACGGTCCCGGTGATGTAAGATGCCCCCTCGCCCATCAGGAAGGCCGCCAGAGCCGCGACATCCTCGGACCGCCCGAAGCGGCCGGCGGGAATCTGCCGCTCCATCCCGTCCCGATAGGCGGCGTAGCGCTCCATCATGGCGGTGTCGACGAAGCCCGGGGCGATCACGTTGACGGTCACGCCGCGCTTGGCGGTCTCGATCGCCAGGGTGCGGCAATAGGCGATGAGGGCGCCCTTGGTCGCCGCGTAGGCGGCGTTGCCGGCGTTGGCCCGCAGGGCGGCGACGGAGCCGATCGCCACGATGCGGCCCGCGCGCGCCCGGGTCATCTCCCGCACCAGCGCCTTGGCGAGGCGCGTCAGCGAGAAGAAGTTGACCTGCATGGCGGCCTCGGCGCGCTCCTGATCGAGCATCGCCGCGAGGGCGTCGCAGGACTGGCCGGCATTGTGGACGAGGCCGTAATAGCCCGCGGCCTCGGCAGTCTCGCAGAAGGTGTCCAGCGCGGCCCGGTCGGCGAGGTCGACGGGATGGGCCGCAAAGGACCGGTCCGGGTAGGTCGTCCGCAGCTCGGCCAGCAGCGCCTGCGCGGCCTCGGCCGAGGCGCGGTAGGTGAAGTCGACGCCGAGGCCGGATCCCGCCAGCGCGCGGACGATCGCGGCGCCGATGCCGGACGCGCCACCGGTCACGAGGACCCGGCGCGGGGTGTCGGCGGCGCTCACGCGGGCTCCGCGCCGAGGACCAGGCAGGTGTTCTGACCGCCGAAGCCGAACGAGTTCGACAGCACGGTCCGCACCGGCAGATCGCGGGCGGTCTCCACGATGTCGAGGGCGATGGTCGGGTCCGGCACGCGGTGGTTGATGGTCGGCGGGATGCGGCCGTGGCGGATGGTCAGCAGCGAGACCGCCGCCTCGATGGCGCCGGCCGCCGTGAGGGTGTGGCCGATCATCGACTTGTTGGAGGTGACCGGCAGGGCGGCCGCGCGGTCGCCGAACACGGCCGCGAGGCCCAGGGCCTCCATCTTGTCGTTCTCCGGCGTCGAGGTGCCGTGCGCGTTCACCGTGTCAATCGCCTCGGCCGCCACACCGGCATCGTCCAGGCTCGCCCGGATCGCCGCGATGATCGGCGCGCCGTCGGGGCTGGACCGGGTGCGGTGGAAGCCGTCGCCCTTCTCGCCGCAGCCGAGGACGTAGCCGAGGATCGCGGCGCCGCGCGCGACGGCGGCCTCGGCGTCCTCGAGCACCAGGGCGGCCGCGCCCTCGCCCATGACGAACCCGTCCCGGTCCTTCGAGAACGGCTTCGAGGCGGTCGCGGGGTCGTCGTTGCGGGTCGAGAGCGCCGACAGCAGCGAGAAGCGGATCAGCGATTCCGGGTTCACCGAGCCGTCCGTGCCGATGCAGAGCGCCGCCGCGGTCTCGCCGCGCCGGATCGCCTCGACGCCGAGCTGGATCGCCGTGGCCCCCGACGAGCAGGCGGTCGAGAGCGAGATCGGCGAGCCCTTCGTGCCGAAGCGGTCGGCGATGCGATCGGCGACCGTGCCGAAGATGAACAGGTCGTGCCAGGGATCGAAGCGGCGCGTCGCCGCCGCCCGCAGGAGGCCGGCGTAGTCGACCGGGCCGTCGCCGCCCGCGGCCTCGGCCAGGGCCTGCCGCTGCGGCCACTCCATCTCGACCGGCGGGACCGCGATGAACAGGGCGCCCGGGAAATCGCCCCTGGCGCCGATCCCTGCCTGCGCCACCGCCTCCTCGGCGGCGACGGCGGCGAACCGCTCGGACAGGAGCGGCGCGACGAGCGGATCGGTGTCGAGGAAGTCCACCGTCCCGGCGATGCGGGTGCGCAGCGTGTCGGTCGGGAACCGCGCGATCGCGTGGATGCCCGACCGGCCCTCGGTCATGGCCGCCCACGTGTCGGCCTGTCCCTGACCGAGAGAGGAGACGACGCCGATGCCGGTGACCGCGACGAGCGGCCGGCCCCTGGCGTCGCGGTAGGATCGCGCGCTCATGGAGCGGTCCTTACGGGATTTTCCGCCGCGGTACACCTCCGCGCGGGCGGTGCGGCGCGCCCGGCGCCGGGACGACGGGCGCCGTCCCGGCGGGAAGCCTCAGGCGCGCGGCGCGTTGGCGAGGCGGAGCACCGTCTGCAGCAGGACGTCGGCGCCGGCGGCGCAGTCGGCCTGCGTGGCCGATTCCGACTCGTTGTGGCTGACGCCGTCCTTGCACGGCACGAAGATCATCGCCGCCGGGACCTTCGCGGCGAGGTTGCAGGCGTCGTGGCCGGCGCCCGAGATGATCCGGCGGCGCGGATGCCCCAGGCTCTCGGCGGACGCGTCGATCGCCGCCACGATCGCGGGGTCGAACGGCACCGGCTCCTTCCGCCAGATCCGTGTCAGCGCGATCTCCAGATGGCGCCGCGCCGCGATCTCGGCGGCCGCCTCGCCGAGCGTCGCCTCCATCGCGTCGAGGGTCTCGGAGCGCGGGTCGCGCACGTCCACCGTGAAGGCGACCCGGCCCGGCACGACGTTGCGGGAGGGCGCCAGGATCGCGGCCTCGCCGATCGTCGCCACCGCGGAGGGCGCGTGGCCCAGCGCGATCCGCTCGGCGGCCAGGGCGAATTCCGAGAGCGCGAGCAGCGCGTCGCGGCGGCGCGGCATCGGCGTCGTCCCGGCGTGGCTCTCGAAGCCGGTGATCACGCCGTCGAACCACATGATGCCCTGGCCGCCCTCGACCACGCCGATGGTCTTGCCCTCGGCCTCCAGGATCGGCCCCTGCTCGATGTGCAACTCGACGAAGGCGCCGATCTCCCGCGTGCCGACGGCCTCCACCCCGCGGTAGCCGATGGCGTCGAGGGCCTCCGCCACCGTGGTGCCGGCGGCGTCGCGCTTGGCCAGGATCTCGTCCGTGGTGAAGTCGCCCGCGTAGGCCGCCGAGGCCATCATGGCGGGGGCGAAGCGCGAGCCCTCCTCGTTGGTCCAGTTGACCACGAGGAGCGGTGCCTCGGTCTCGATGCCGGCATCGTTCAGGCTGCGCATCACCTCGAGCCCCGCCAGCACGCCGAGGACCCCGTCGAACTTGCCGCCGGTCGGCTGGGTGTCGAGGTGCGAGCCGAAGGCGATCGGCTTGCGGCCCATGTCGCGGCCCGGCCGCAGGGCGTACTGCGTGCCGAGCGCGTCGACCGACACGGTGAGCCCGGCCGCCTCGCAGGCCTCCCGGAACCAGTCGCGGACCTGACCGTCCTCGGCCGAGAGCGTCAGGCGGTTGATGCCGCCGGCCGGCGTGCCGCCGAATTCCGCGGTCTCCAGGATCGTCGCCCAGAGGCGCGCTCCGTCGGCGCGCAGGTTGTGGGTCTTGCTGAGGCTCATCTCGGCCATGACGGTTCCTTTCACGGCGGGTCGCCGTGCGACGCTGACGTTATAGGCGGGCGCGGCCGACTTGGCAGCGCTCCCACCATGCCCACCCGAGAGCAACCGCGGTGCCAACTGGGCCGGTCAGGCCAGCGGGCGCCGCACCGGGTTGGCGCGCAGCAGCGCGATCGCGTCGACCCGGAGGGCGACGGCGATCTCGCCGAGGGCGCCCGCCTCGATGTTGCTGATCCCGTCCTGGTCGGCGACGTCCGCGGCGATCAGGAAGACGTTCTCGCGCTGGGCCGCGGGCCGCTCGGCGACCGCCGCGACGTGGCGCAGGTTTTCGGCCCGGCCGAGGCGGGTGCGAGCCCGGGCGATGCCCTCGTAGAGCTCCGTCTCCAGCATGAGCGCGTCGTAGCCCTTCATCAGGACCGGGTCGGCCTTCAGGCCATGCAGGGCGGCGTCGAATTCGGGGCCCGCGACCTCGCCGTCGGTCACGATGACGTTGGCGGCGGCCGAGACCGCCGCGAGCATCAACGCCTTGTCGCCGGCATAGGCCGTCACGGTACGGCCGACATGGCCGAAGAGGTCGCGCAGGAGGCTCATTCCGGAGGGTCGGCCGCGGAGTCGGGGTGGCTGCTGGGACGCGAGGGATAGCAGAGGACGGCACGGAGGGAACCCGTCGCCGCGCGACCGGCCATAAAGGCGCGCGGTACCGGCGGCCAGACATCCTTCGGCAACATGGCCATGCGACTCATACGGCCGACCGCGTCCTCGAGCGCGGCCGACGGAACGCGGCCTCGACGATCCCCCCTCAGCCGGTTCCGCGCCCGTCGTCACGCCGCCGGAGCGATGTTCGGGTGCCCCCCAGGCCCGGACCTCGAGCCGGCGGCGGTCTCCGCCGCGAGATGATCGACCACCGCCGACAGAGCCGCGCGCTCTCGCGCGCCCGACCGGCGCGCGGCCGCGAACACGCCCATCTGCCGGTCGGCGCTGGTCCCCTCCGCCACGATCCGCGCCGCGTGCCCGCAGGCGGCGGCGCAGCCCAGCGCCTCGGCATCCTCGGCGATGTCGGCGAGGAGGGTCTCGACCAGCGCGGAGACCGGCACCGTCCGGACCTGCGCCTCGTCGATGAGCGTCGCGCGCACGCCGTCGCACTCGGCCCGCCAGAGATTCTCCATGACGAAGCCGCGGGAGGCGGCGGTCAGGCCGGCATTGAGCCGCTTGTCCCGAACCACCCGGCGCACGAGGCACCGGAACAGCGCGGCGATGCACAGCGCGTCGTCGAGGCGCGTGCAGCTGTCGGCGACACGCAGTTCGAGGGTCGGGTACTTCAGCGACGCACGCACGTGCCACCAGAGATAGCTGGCATCCGCGATGGCGCCCGAGCGGGTCATCACGTCGATGTAGCGGGCGTAGTCGTCGGCATCGGCGAACAGCTCGGGCACGCCCGTGCGCGGCAGCTCGGCGTAGGCGCGCATCCGGTAGCCGGCGAGGCCGGTCTGCTGCCCCTGCCAGAACGGCGAGCCGGTGGAGAGCGCGAGCAAGACCGGCAGGTAGGGCAGCAGCCGGTTGATCAGCCCGATCCGCGCCTCGGGGTCCGGGACCTCCACGTGGACGTGAAGGCCGCAGACGAGGTTGCGCCGGCCGAGCATCCGGAGGTCGGCCATGATCCCGTGATAGCGGGCCTTGTCGGTGGGGCGCTGGTCGCGCCACCGGGCGATCGGATGCGTGCCCGCGGCGAAGGTCAGGATCCCGCGCTCGGCGCCGATCTCCGCGAGGCTGCCGCGCAGATCCGCGAGATGCCCCCGCGCCTCGGCGAGATCGGCGGTCGGCGGCGAGGCCACCTCAACCTGGCACTGGAGCTGCTCGCGCTCGGCGTCGTCGAGGCGGGCCCGCACGGCGGCGTGGAAGGCCCGTAGTCCGGCCCGCGGCGTGCCGCGCGTGCGCGCATCGGCCAGGAAGAACTCCTCCTCGATGCCGAACCTGTAGGCGTGGGCCATCCGCGCTCCCTGCCCCGGACGGGCCGATCCGCGTCCGGCGAACGCCGCCGCACCGGCCGGGTTCCGACCGGGCCGGCAGCGCGAGAAGCCTCAGCGCCAAAAGGGCTTGACGTCGAGGAGCTCGGACCGTGCGTCCGCGGCCGCGTCGAGCAATTTCTGTGCCCCCGGATCGTCGGGACCCGGCATCGGCGGTCCCGACAGGCTCTCGGTCATCGACCGGGCCGTCTCCAGGTCGTTGAGCGCGCCGAGATGGTCCTGCAGGTCGGAGAGCGCGGCGCCGAACTTCTCCTGCCGGCGGACCGCCTTCTTCTTCCGGTAGAGACCGGCGAAGAACTCCGCGCCGTAGCGGAGCTTCTTGGCGGCGATCCGCGCCCGGTGCCGCGTGTGCGGATCGAGGTGCCGGAGGCCGCGCCCGCGCTTCTTGAGGCGCGCGCGCGCCTTGTCCAGCACCTGCGCGGCGAAGTGGCGCCCGTCGACGGCCGCGTCGGGGCCGGCGGCCCAGGAGCCCGCCTCGACCCAGCCGGCGAAGTCGATGACGAGCGCGCGCCATTGCGAGCTCTCGAGGGTCTCCGAGACCGCGTCGTACGCGGTGGCGCGCTCCGCCTCGGCGCGCGCGCGCAGGGCGTCCAGGCCGGGCTCGTCGGGGCGCTGTTCCGCGAGATCCGGCAGCGTGTCGCTCAGAAATACGTCGAGGTTGCGGGCGTGGCCGAAGGGCTCGGTGACGCGCTTGATCTCGTCGTTGAAGCCGGCCGCCCGGGGATCGCTCTCCAGCATGGGCCCGAACAGCGACAGCGCCGAGCGCAGGCGGCGCAGGGAGACGCGGATCTGGTGGAGCGCCTCGGGCGGGCGGCCGCCTTCCAGGAAGGCGGTCTCGTTGAGGCGCATGTGGCGCAGGCAGGCGCGCGCCACCCGGCGGAAGACCTCCCCGGCGCTCGCGCCCTCGGGCAGATCCACGGACTCGGCCTTCACGACGCCGGGCTCGATCCCGTCGAGGAGCGCGTAGCCGACGGCGCTCTTGGCTTTCACGCCGAGGCGCAGCGGCACGGTCTCGGCCAACTCCCGCGCCAGCGCGAACAGGTCGGCCGGATCGCCGGACTGGAGTTCCAGCTCGACCTCGCAGAGCGGCGCGACGCCCGAGTCGGTCTCGACACGGCCCTCGTCGAGGGTGACGAGCACGCGGGACTCGCCCTGCGCGACCGGGATCTCCCGGCGCTGCACCACGGTGGCGAACAGCCGCTCCAGCGGCGCGTCGGCCTCGCGCAGGACCGGCCCGGCGGCCGTGTCGGCCCAGGCCGCGGGCTCCGGCGCCTGCCCGGCGATCTCGCTCTCCCACTCGGCCCGGTCGAACAGGCCAACGCCGCCGCTCCCGGCCTTCACGGTCTGGATATGGCGGTCGCCCTTGGCGCGGACGCGCAGGGTCAGGCCGTTCTTCCGGAGCGCGCGATCGGGCGTGTCGTAGTAGGTCGTCACCAGGGATTCGGGCTCGGTCGCCGACGCGTCCTTCAACCGGGGATGGGACGCGAGCGCCGTCAGATCCGGCCCGGCGCAGTCGAGCTTCAGCTCGACCTCGCGGGGCTCCGCCGCGGCGTGGCTATCGGTGTCGCTCATACGCTCCTCTTCGTCGCCTGCCCCGGCTAACGAGCCAGGGATGGGCTCCGGTTGCATCGCATCCTGCGTCGCATCTCGCGGAACCGGCATCGGGGCGTGACCGTCCGACGCACCCGCGGCAGCAAAGGCGGCGGCGCCGCCGTCGTCAAGCTGGGACGGGACCGGTCGCCCGCGGCGGATGGATGCTGCGCTGCGTTAAAATCGCGCTTTCCCAAAACGGCACGGCGTGGCAAGACAAATTGTCCACAATCCATCTGCCTCGCAGCCCCGGCCCCGACCGCCCGGAGGCGCACACGGCGCCGCGACGCGCCGGCGCGGCGGATTCCCCTTCGAGCGAGCGGTGCGCCCCTTGTGGACGGCGGCGCCGCGGAGAAGATGCGGTCGGTGGCTGCTTTGAAGACACTCCTCGTCGGCGTGATCGGGCACGTCGATCACGGCAAGACGGCGCTCGTCCGCGCGCTCACCGGCGTCGAGACCGACCGGCTCAAGGAAGAGCGCGCCCGCGGCGTGTCCATCGTGCCGGGCTTCGCGCTGCTGACCGCCGCGCAGGGCGAGATCGACCTCGTCGACCTGCCGGGCCACGAGCGGTTCGTCCGCGCCATGATCTCCGGCGCCACCGGCATGCGGGCCGTTCTGCTGGCGGTCGACGCCCACGAGGGCATCAAGCCGCAGACGGTGGAGCATCTCGAGATCGCCGCCCTCATTGGCGTGCGCCGCGGTGTCCTGGCGCTGACCAAGGCGGACCTCGCGACGCCCGAGACCGTGGCCGCGCGCGCCGCCGAGATCGCCGCAGCGGCCGCCCGGGCCGGGATCGAGGCCGGCCCGGTCATCGCCACCTCGACCGTGACGGGCGACGGCCTGCCGGAGCTCGCCGCCGCCCTCTCGGCGCTGGTGGCGGAGACGGAACCGGTCCGCGACGACGGCTTCCCCTACCTTCCGGTCGACCGGGTCTTCTCCCGGCCGGGCTTCGGCACCGTCGTGACCGGGACGCTGCGACGCGGGCCGCTCGCGGTCGGCGACACCGTCGAGATCGCCCCCGGCGGCCGCACCGCCACGGTGCGCGGCCTGCAGATCCACGGGCGCGCAGTCGAGCGCGCCGAGCCGGGGCGCCGCACGGCGGTCGCCCTGCGCGGCATCGACCTCGACCAGATCGCCCGTGGGCAGGCGCTGTCGCTGCCGGGCCTGCTCGCGCAGAGCCCGTGGCTCGACGTGGCGATCACCGCGGCCGCGAGTCTGCCGGATGCTCTGGCGGGCGGCACGGCCTGCCGCCTGCTGTTCGGCACCACAGAGGTCGAGGCGCGGCTGCGGCTGCTCGACCGCGACGCCCTGGAGCCGGGCGCCAGTACCCAGGCGCAGCTCCACCTCGGCGAGCCGGTGGCGGTGCCGGCGCGGGAGCCCTTCGTGCTGCGGCTCGATTCGCCCTCCGTCACGGTGGCGGGCGGCCGGATCCTCGACCCGGCGAGCCGCCGCCGCCGGCGCCACGATCCCCGGGTCATGGCCGACCTCGCCGCCCTGGCGGCGGGCGGTCCCGCCGAGTCGATCACGGTCCGCCTCGGGCAGCTCGGCGCGGCCGGGGCACCGCTGAACGAGCTCGCCCGGATCGCCGGTATCGCGCCGGACCGCGCCCGGCAGGCGCTCTCCGAAGACGGTGCCCGCGCGATCGGCGACCGCTTCGTCGGGGCCGCGGCCTTCGAAGCGCTGCGCACCGGCACGCTGGCCGCCCTGGCACACCATCACCGCGACTACCCGATGGAGCACGGCATCGCCCTGGAGCGCCTGTCCCGCGCCCTGGCGCTGCCCGAGGCGGTGACCGGCGCGGTCCTGCGCGACCTCGCGGCGGCCGGCTGCGTCGCCCAGGCGGGCGCCCTGTGGCGACGGGCCGAGTTCGACCCCGCGCGGAACGAGAGCGAGGCCGCCCGCCGGCTGGAGCAGGTCTTCCGCCGCGCCGGCCTCAGCCCGCCCGACGAGGCCGAGGCCATCGGCCGGGACGTGCGCCGCCGCGAGGCGCTGACCTACCTCGTGGGAGCCGGCACGGTGATCCGCGCCGTCGACAGGGTGCAGCGCCGCGCCGTGCTGTTCCACCGGGAAGCGGTGGCCGCTGCCAAGAGCCGCCTGATCGACGCCTTCCCGACGGCGCGGACGGCGGAGACCGGATTCCTGGCCCGCGAGGCCGGCGCGACCCTGGGAATTTCGCGCAAGTTCTCGATCCCGCTGCTGGAGCACCTCGACGCCACGGGATTCACCCGCCGGGCCGGGGATCGTCGGGTGATCGTCGCCCTCGAACCCGGTCGGGCGGTCCCGGACGCCGGCTGACGCGGCGCGCTGGCTCCGCCGGCGTCCCGCACTTCACCCCCCCTCTTCCACGCTCGAGAAACGCGGCAGCGCGATCGGGAACGGTGCTAGTCGTCCACACCCAACCAGTCACCGCGTCCGGGCTCGTAGCAGGTGTACCCGATCAGGCAGTTCGGGTTGTCGCGGGTCGGCCGAAAGGCGCGCCGCGCGATCTCGGTGGGCTCGCAGAACGAGCGGTCGCGGACGAACCGGTCGTAGGTCATGCCGCCGGTCCCGAGGACGAGCGCTCCGCGGGCCTGGATGAGGCGGATCGTCTGCTGGCAGGTCATCGCCGTGGTGGACGGCCGCGTCTGCGCCGCCGCGGGCGACGCGGCCAGCACCAGCACTGCCGCAATCCGGGTCATCATCGCCTGGGCCTCCGCGCGCCGTGGGTCCTGCGGACAACCCGGCGCGCTGCTCGTCCGCGCCGCGTCGCCTCGCCGCACGGCGATACCGCGGGCCCTTATCAGTCCTCGAAGGCCTCGACGTGGACCGTCCCGGGCTCCTGCCGGCGGGCGCCTTCCTCGATCCGGTCGATCTGCGCCTGCGCGCGGCCGCACGGGAACCCGTAGCGGGCGCGGACGCGCTCGCTGGCGATGCCCAGGGCCAGCCGGGTCAGGGCGACGAACTCGTCGAGCGGGTAGTCCTGCCCGACCGCGAGGTGGTCCTTGATCACCAGCGACGGCGAGTAGCAGGCCTCGCGCGTCCCGTCCGGCCACCGGATATGGAAGCGCATCTCAGGCATCGCGCGGGACCCGCAGCGTGTTCCAGGCCGCCGACCCCGTGGCCGCAGCCATCAACGGCGCGTCCCCGGGCGCGAGTTCCGCGTAGGTCGGCAGGTGGCGCGCCGCGCAGGCGTCCCAGACATGCGCCCGGGCGACCTCCCGGCCGGCATTGCGCAGCCGCGCCCGCCGGCTCGGCTCCAGGCTCGCCCGCATGGCCGACGCGATGGCGTCGGTGTCGTCCGGGTTCACCGACAGGGC
The DNA here is from genome assembly GCF_050281105.1 of Methylobacterium sp. NPDC080182. NCBI lineage: Bacteria > Pseudomonadati > Pseudomonadota > Alphaproteobacteria > Hyphomicrobiales > Methylobacteriaceae > Methylobacterium > Methylobacterium sp. NPDC080182. The sequence goes on along the minus strand of NZ_JBNNWO010000015.1, from coordinate 126,311 downwards.
TTCGCCGGGGGCGATATACTCGGTGAAGGGCGGCCGGCCCGACACGATCACCGGCGTTCCGCTGGCCATCGCCTCCAGAACGCACAGGCCGTAGCTCTCCGCGAGGGATGGAGAGACCAGGGTGTCGGCGAGGCGGTAGAGGCCCGGCATGTCCGCCTGCGCCACGGCGCCGGTTCGGATCACCGGCAGCCCGGGCCCGACCTCGAGCCCCTCGCGCTCGAGCGTGGCGCAGCACCGGGCCTCGTAGCCGGCCTGATCGAGGGGCGGCGCGCCGCCGGCCACGACGAGTTGCGCGTCGGGGCAGGTCCGGCGCAGGGCCGCGAAGGCCTCGATGATCGCCAGCGTGTTCCTGCGCGCCTCGAAGCCGCCGACGCTGAGGAAGACCGGGCCGCCGCCGAGGCCGAGGCGGCGGCGGAGCGCGTCGTCCTCCGGCCCGGGATCGGGCGTGAAGGTCGCCCCGTCGACGCCCGTGCCGACCACGTCGGCCCGGGCGCCGTACTCGGCCGCCAGCGTCGCCGCCCAGGTCCGGCTGACGCAGAGCAGGCGCCCGGCATCGAGGATCGCCCGCTCCTCCCACTGCGCGAGCCGCGGATCCGTGAACGTGTCGATCCGGTGGACCGTGCGCACGAAGCCCGGGATGAGGCGGCGCCGGGTCAGTGTGGCGAGCGCGTTGCCGCTGATCCGGCACTGGGCGTGGAAGACGTCGAAGTCGCAGGCGGCGGGCGTCGAGAAGTGCGCCAGGTAGTCGGCGATCCGGGCGCCGACCAGCGCGGCGGCCGGTCCCGCGACCGGCTTGGCCGCGACCGAGATCACCGGACACTGCGCCGCGCGGAAGAAGCCGCCGCCGGTCGGGTCGGGCGCGTGGACCACCGCCTCGTGGCCGAGCCTGCCCAGGGCCTCCCCGAGAGCCAGAGCGTGGACCACGCCGCCGCGCGGGTCGGTCGAGTGCGTGAGGATCGCGATGCGCAAGCGGTCGACCATGGGACGGCTCACGGAGCCCCGCGGCCGGTCGGGGAAGCGCCGCGGCCCCGACCGCGCGCTCCGCCGCCCTGTCGGAGACGCGTCGGAGCGTGTTCTGCATGGTTCATGCCGACTCGACGTCGGGCGTGCGGGTGCCGCGACGCCAGCGTCGCTGGGGTCGACCCGCCGCGCAGATGTTGCCGGGAATCCTCGGGCAAAAGCGCGCCTCCCCACTCATGCCTAATTTTGCGTTACGAATTCAGTGCGTTTTCAAACTCTGCCCGGAACCGCTCTTTTCAGGGCCCTGTGTCAGATTGTATCTACCGCTCACGAGAGCCGGAGCCGTCGGTCCCGTGTCCAAGACGCTGAACACTGTCTTCCCCGCCCGCAGGATGCTGCGCCGCCTGGGCTTGTTGGGCGCCCTCTTGGTCCTTCCGACGGCGGTCCTCGCCTACGCGGACCTGCTGCCCGAATCCCTGGACATGCTGGGCTTCGACCTGGGCGACAGCCCGGACCTGCCCCACGTCGCCCGCCAGATCGCCATCGGCGCCCCGCTCAAGATCGTCGCCTTCGGGTCGTCCTCGACGGAGGGCGTGGGCGCGTCGACCCCGGCCAACGCCTACCCGGCCCGCCTGCAGATCGACCTGCGCAAGAAGCTTCACGGGATGGACGTGGCGGTCATCAACCGCGGCATCGGCGGCGAGCACGTCGACGACATGCTGGCGCGCCTCGACCGCGACGTGATCGCGGCCGAGCCCCAGCTCGTCATCTGGCAGACGGGCAGCAACGACCCGCTGCGCGGCGTGTCGCTCGACCATTTCCGCGAGGCCACCGTGTCGGCGATCCGCCGGATCCGGGACGCCGGCATCGACGTGGTGCTGATGGAGCCGCAATGGTGCCCGAAGCTCGAATCCACGCCGGGCGCCTCGCGCTTCCGCGACGCGGTGCGCAGCATCGGCGACGAGCTCGACGTGCCGGTGATCCGCCGGGCCGACCTGATGCACGGCTGGGTGCGCGAGGGTAAGCTGACGACCAAGCAGCTCTTCGCCGCCGACGGCCTGCACATGGCCGACCGCGGCTACGCGCTCCTGGCCGAGGCCGCCGCGCAGTCGATCCTGCAGGATGCCGGCCCGGTGCGCAGCCCCGAGGCGGTCGCCGAGTAGGCGCGCGATCCCGGCACCGGCTGGACTCGGCCGGCGAAGCTCCCCATCTCGGCGCGATCGAGAGCGGAGCCGAATCTTGAGCCAGGACGCATTCAGGTACGACGACCGGGGCGCCGTCCCCCAGATGCACGCGACCACGATCCTGATGGTCCGCAAGGGCGGCCGCGTCGTCATCGGCGGCGACGGTCAGGTCAGCCTCGGCCAGACCATCGTGAAGGGGAACGCCCGCAAGGTCCGGCGCCTCGCCAAGGGCGCGGTGATCGGCGGCTTCGCCGGCGCCACCGCGGACGCGTTCACGCTGTTCGAGCGCCTCGAAGCCAAGCTGGAGCAGTATCCCGGTCAGCTGACCCGGGCCTGCGTGGAACTCACGAAAGATTGGCGGACGGACCGCTACCTGCGCCGGCTCGAGGCGATGATGCTCGTCGCCGACCGCGAGGTCAGCCTGCTCCTGTCGGGCTCGGGCGACGTGCTGGAGCCCGAGAGCGGCGTCATGGCCATCGGGTCTGGCGGCAATTACGCCCTGGCGGCCGCCCGCGCGCTGGAGGACGGCGACCTCGACGCCGAGGCGATCGTGCGGCGGGCCATGACGATCGCCGCCGAGATCTGCGTCTACACCAACGGAAACCTCGTCATTGAGGCGCTGGATACCTGAGACCCGGCCGGGCAGAGCCGGGCTCGCCGGCTCTGCCGCCGTCGCCGCGCGCTCGATCGCACACGGTGTGCCCGCGTCGCCCGGATCCCGTCGCGGTCGCACGCGCATCGGCGCGGGGTCTGCCCGGCTGAAAGCGGGTCATCACAGCTTCCGCGCGAAACGCGCCGCGGGCGAATACGCTACGGCGCCGGTCTTCGCATCCTGCAAACCTTCCTCGAAGCCGCGCACGAATCGTAGCGCCGCAACGAAATCCGGCCCGGCGCCTCTTATCTCAGGTTGTACTCGCCGACGACAACAGTGCGCGGGACGATCACCGACGCTCGATTGCTGACAGCAGGTTTTCAACCGCCGTTCAACCGGGTTCATCCGGGCGATACAGCCCGCTGTAAGACAAAATTTACAGCGTATAATTTATCACAACCGCCAGGGAACCAAATCCGAATTCCCGAATGGGGCCCTGGGGACTAACTATGCGCTCGATCAACGATGTCCGGATCGTAACGAAGCTGACTGCCGCATTCGGCAGCTTGGCGGCGGTCACGGTGGGGATCAGCGCCATCGGATACAGTCACCTGTCTTCGATCGAGCGCGTCAATCATCTCACGGAGCACTCCTATCAGGTCATCTCCGCCCTCGACGGCCTCACGCAGGCGATGGTCAATCAGGAGACCGGCCTGCGCGGTTACCTGATCGCGGGCGATCCGAAATTCCTGGAGCCGCTCCGCGCCGGCCAGAAGTCCTTCAAGGTGTCCCTGGAGAGCGCCAAGTCGCTCACCGCCGACAACGCCGCCCAGCAGGCGCGCCTGGAGGCCGTGCGCGGCTCGGCGGAGACGTGGTCGAACGATATCGCCGCCAAGGAGATGGCCCTCGTCGAGGCGGGGAACCTCGACAAGGCCCGGCAGATCGAGGCGAGCGGCGCCGGCAAGGCGTCCATGGATGCCCTGCGCGCCAAGATCGGCGAGGCCGAGAAAGCGGAGCGCGACCTCCTCGCCGCCCGAAGCGACGAGCAGGCGCGCTCCTTCGGCGCCGCCTACCTCGCGAGCCTGCTCGGCAGCGTCGCCAGCGTCGTCATCGCGGGGCTGCTGGCCTTCCTCGTCTTCGCCATGCTGACCCGCCCCCTCGGCCGCCTCGTGGCCGTGCTGCAGCGCATGGCCCGCGGCGAGATCGAGGCCGAGATCAAGGAGGCCGCCCGCGGCGACGAGATCGGCGCGGTCGGGCGTGCCGTGGACGGGATCAAGGCGATGGTCGCCAAGAAGGCCGCGGAGGAGGCCGAGATGAAGCGGATCGCCGACGCGGCCGCCGCGGCCGAGCGGCGCCGGACCATGATCGAACTCGCCGACAGCTTCGATCGCGCGGTCGGCGGCATCGTCGGCATGGTCTCGTCCTCGGCCACCGAGCTGCAGGCGACCGCCCGGACCATGTCGGCGACGGCGTCCCAGACCTCGAGCCAGTCGAACACGGTCGCGGCGGCCGCCGAGGAGGCCGCCTCCAACGTCAACACCGTCGCGGCCGCGGCCGAGGAACTCGGCTCCTCGGTGCAGGAGATCGGCCGGCAGGTGGACGGCTCGGCGCATCTGGCGCAGCGGGCCGTCTCCGACGCCGATCAGACCGGCGCGCTCGTCCAGGAACTGAGCAATTCCGTGTCGCGGATCGGCGACGTGGTCGGGTTGATCTCCAACATCGCCGGCCAAACCAATTTGCTGGCCCTCAACGCCACCATCGAGGCGGCCCGCGCCGGGGCCGCCGGCAAGGGATTCGCGGTCGTCGCCTCCGAGGTGAAGGCCCTGGCCGAGCAGACTGCCAAGGCGACGCACGAGATCTCCGGCCAGATCGCGCAGATCCAGGCCTCGACCGGGCAGGCGGTGACGTCGATCGCCGGCATCACCGACCGGATCCGCGAGATCAGCGGCGTCGCCACCTCGATCGCCGCCGCGGTCGAGGAACAGGGTGCGGCGACCCAGGAGATCGTCCGCAACGTCGCGCAGGCGGCCGTCGGCGCCGGCGAGGTCACGAGCAACATCTCCGGCGTCGCCGGCGCGGCCGAGGAGACCGGCGTCGCCGCCGGCCAGGTCCTCGACGCGGCCTCGGAGCTGTCGCGGCAATCCGAGCACCTGACTGCTGAGGTCAGCCGCTTCCTCGACACCGTCCGAGCGGCCTGACCGGGTCGGGCGCGGCAGGCGCCGCGCCCCCCTCCAGCATCAGGCCACCGCTCAGAGGCGAGACAAATAATTCCAGATCAGCTCAGTTTACGACGTCTTGACGAATAACCGGCATTTTGACGCCAATCGCGCCTCGACGGTCGGATAGCAATGAAAATCGGCGGAAAACTCCTGAGCTTCGTCGGCGCCTGCAGCCTGACGACCCTGGTCGTGGCAGGGGTCAGCGTCGCGACGCTGAAGAGCTTCGAGCGCTCGCTGACGAGCGTCGAGAGCGCGTCGATCCGGGCGCTCGACGCCGCGAACTTCAACCGCCTCGCCGCCGAAGTCACCATGGACTCGCGCGGCGTCTACGCCTCCGCCGACCGCGCGGAAGCCGCGAAGTACACCGCCGGGATCCGCAAGGGTCTCGCCGAGATGGACGCGCTGCGGGCCGACTGGGCACCGCGGGTGACCGAGGCCGAGCGGCCGCTCTTCGAGACGATGGTGCGCAACGCCGACGCGTTCCGCGCCCTCCGCAGCGCCCTCGCGGACGCGGGCGACACGACCGGCCCCAAGGCGGCCGCGGAGCTCGGGTTCAACGACGCCAACCGGGCAAACCGCAAGGCCTTCCAGGCCAGCATCGACGCCCTGGTGAAGCAGGGCCGGGGCGAGATGGCGGCGATCAAGGCCGACACCCAGGCCCTGTTCGAGACGCGCACCCTCCTCCTGCTCGGCCTCGCCCTGATCGGAACCGTGATCTGCTGCGCCCTCGGCCTGCTCATCGGTCAGCGGCAGATCGCCCGGCCGCTGCGAGCGGTCTCGGACGCGATCCAGCGCCTCTCGCGCGGCGACCACACCCTGCCCGCCGTCAAGCCGGGACGCGACGAGATCGGCGCGATCTGGACGAGCATGCAGGTCTTCAGCGACACGATGCGGGAGGCCGAGGGCCTGCGGCGCGAGCACCAGCGGCTGGAGGCCGACACGGCGACGCGCAAGCGCGCCGAGATGGCCGGGCTCGCCGAGCGGTTCCAGGGCAGCATCGGCGGACTCGTCGAGCACCTCGCCGGGGCCGCCGCCGGGCTGGAGCGTGCCGCCGCGACCATGGCGAGCAACGCCGAGCACGCCGGCACGCAGTCGCAGGCGGTCACCCGCGCCGCCGAGACGACGGCCCACAACGTCGAGGCCGTCGCCGCGGCCACCGAGGAACTCGCCGCCACCGCCAGCGAGATCGGCGTGCAGGTGACCCAGACCTCGACGGCCGCCGAGAGCGCCGTCGAGGCGACGCGGCGGACCCGGGCGAGCGTCCAGGCCCTCGCCCGCAGCGCCGACGGGATCGGGCAGGTCGTCTCCCTCATCTCCACCATCGCCGGGCAGACCAACCTGCTGGCGCTCAACGCCACGATCGAGGCGGCGCGGGCCGGCGAGGCCGGGCGCGGCTTCGCGGTCGTCGCCACCGAGGTGAAGGATCTCGCGACGCAGACCGCCAAGGCCACCGAGGAGATCGCCGGGCAGATCGCCGCGATGCGGACCGCGACCCACGACGCCGTCGCGGCGATCGAGGAGATCGGCGGCACGATCGAGCAGGTCCACGGGATCGCCCTCGGCGTGGCCGCCGCCGTCGAGGAGCAGCAGCTGGCGACCCAGGAGATCGCCCGCAGCGTCTCCGAGGCCGCCAGCGGCACCCGCGCCGTCACGGACACGATGGCGCTGGTCCTGGGCGCGGCCCGCGAGACGGGCGCCAGCGCCGCGGAAGTCCTCGACGCCGCCGCCGACATCGCGCGCCGCTCGAACGGGCTCGGCGGCGAGGTCGCGGGCTTCGTGACCCAGGTCCGCGCGGCCTGAGGCGGCCGGATCGACGCGCCCGTCATTTCGGAACCGCGGAGCCGGACCCGCGATGACGGAGGCGTCGCCGAGCGTTTCCCGCCACGTTGTTGCATTGCAGCGCGGGCGCCCCTAGGGTCCGCGCATTCGCAAGGACCCGGTGAAAGCCCGGGTGGCTCTTCCGGCCGCCGATCCGCCGGACCACGCATTCGAGACGCGCTCTGACCCGCCAGCGACGCGGGCACGCCGCTCGTGCGGATACATCGATGTCAACACACGCAGCCCGGAACGCCGGATATCTCCGGTCGTGGACCTCCAACCTGCGCGGCGACACCCTGTCGGGGATCGTCGTCGCCCTCGCGCTGATCCCAGAGGCCATCGGCTTCTCGGTCATCGCCGGGGTCGACCCGAAGGTCGGCCTCTACGCCTCGGTCGTCATCGCCTGCACCATCGCCTTCGCCGGCGGTCGCCCGGCCATGGTCTCGGCCGCCACCGCCGCCACCGCGGTGGTGATGGTCGACCTCGTGCGCGAGCACGGCGTCCAGTACCTCTTCGCCGCCACGATCCTGATGGGCGTCATCCAGATCCTGGCCGGGTTGCTCAGGCTGGGCCGGCTGATGCGGTTCGTCTCGCAATCGGTGATGACCGGTTTCGTCAACGCGCTGGCGATCCTGATCTTCCTGGCGCAGTTGCCCGAGCTCACCGGGGTCACGCCGGCGACCTACGGGCTGATCGCCCTCGGTCTGGCGATCATCTACGGATTCCCGCGGATCACCCGCGCGATCCCGTCGCCGCTCGTGGCCATCGCCGTCCTGACGGCGATCACCGCGATCTTCCACCTCGACGTGCGCACGGTCGCCCATCTCGGCGCCCTGCCCTCGACGCTGCCGAGCTTCGCCCTGCCGGACGTGCCCCTCACCCTCGAGACCCTGCGGATCCTCCTGCCCTACGCGGCGACGCTCGCCGCGGTCGGCCTACTGGAGAGCCTGCTCACGGCGCAGATCGTCGACGACATGACCGACACGGCCAGTGACAAGAATTGCGAGTGCATGGGCCAGGGCGTGGCCAACATGACCTCGGCCCTGTTCGGCGGCATGGGCGGCTGCGCGATGATCGGCCAGTCGGTGATCAACGTCTCGTCGGGTGCCCGCGGGCGCCTCTCGACGCTCGTGGCCGGCGCGTTCCTGCTGGTGCTCCTCGTGGCGCTGCAGGACCTGCTGGCCGTCGTGCCGGTGGCGGCGCTGACGGCCGTGATGATCATGGTCTCGATCAACACCTTCTCGTGGCGCTCGCTGCTGCGGCTGCGCACCAACCCGCTGCCCTCCTCGGCGGTGATGCTGGCGACCGTCCTGGTCGTGGTCGCCACCAAGGATCTCGCGATCGGCGTGCTGGTCGGCGTGCTGCTGTCCGGCGTGTTCTTCGCCGGCAAGGTCGCCCGGCTCAACCGGATCACGTCCGCCCTCTCGGCCGACGGCGGCACCCGGACCTACACCGTCACCGGGCAAGTGTTCTTCGCCTCGGCCGGCACCTTCTCGGAGGCGATCGACGTGCTGGAGCCGGTCGAGCGCCTCGTGATCGACGTCCACGCGGCGCATTTCTGGGACATCTCGGCCATTGCGGCCCTCGACCGGGTGGTGCTCAAGGCCCGCGCCCGGGGCCGCGACGTGACGGTCATCGGCCTGAACGAGGCCAGCGCGACCCTGGTGGAGCGGTTCGGCCGGCACGACAAGGGCGACGCCGCGGCGGTCCCGGCGGCGCACTGAGGCGGCGACCGGCCGACGCGTGGCCCCTTGCGCGGGGCCGCGCGCGACCCCATTCCCGGCGCGGGGCCGTTTTCGGGCCGGGAACAGGGATGGCAAAGCGGTGACGACGTTCTCTCCCCGCGAGATCGTGTCCGAACTCGATCGGTTCATCGTCGGGCAACACGACGCCAAGCGCGCCGTGGCGATCGCGCTGCGCAACCGCTGGCGGCGCCAGCAGCTGACCGGTCCGCTCCGCGAAGAGGTCGCGCCCAAGAACATCCTGATGATCGGGCCGACCGGCTGCGGCAAGACCGAGATCGCGCGCCGCCTCGCCCGGCTCGCCAACGCGCCGTTCCTCAAGGTCGAGGCCACCAAGTTCACCGAGGTCGGCTACGTCGGCCGCGACGTCGAGCAGATCGTCCGCGACCTCGTCGAGGTGGCGATCGGCCTGACGCGGCAGGTCAAGCGCGAGGGCGTCAAAGCCAAGGCCGAGGCGGCAGCCGAGAACCGGATCCTCGACGCGCTGGTCGGCCCGACGGCGAGCCAGGCTACCCGCGACAGCTTCCGGCGCAAGCTCCGCAACAGCGAGCTCGACGACAAGGAAGTGGAGCTGGAGCTGACCTCCGGCGCCCCTGCGGGCATGCCGATGTTCGAGATTCCCGGCGTTCCGGGCGCCTCGATGGGCGCGATCAACATCGGCGACATGCTCGGCAAGGCGCTCGGCGGCCAGCGCGGCAAGCCGCGCCGTGTGCTGGTGCGGGACGCCTACGCGCCGCTGATGGCCGAGGAATCCGACAAGCTCGTCGACGACGAGGCGCTCGTCCGCGAGGCGATCCGCGAGGTCGAGAACAACGGTATCGTCTTCCTCGACGAGATCGACAAGATCTGCGCCCGCGAGGGCCGCTCGTCCGGGGACGTCTCGCGCGAGGGCGTGCAGCGCGACCTGCTGCCGCTGATCGAGGGAACGACCGTCGCGACCAAGCACGGGCCGGTGAAGACCGACCACGTGCTGTTCATCGCCTCGGGCGCCTTCCACGTCTCGAAGCCGGCGGACCTCCTCCCCGAACTGCAGGGCCGCCTGCCGATCCGGGTGGAATTGCAGCCGCTGACGGTGGACGATTTCAAGCAGATCCTGACCGCCACCGAGGCGAGCCTTCTCAAGCAGACGGTCGCGCTGATGGAGACGGAGGGCGTCACCCTCACCTTCTCCGACGACGCCGTGGACGCCCTCGCGCGAGTCGCCGTGGAGGTGAACTCCTCGGTGGAGAATATCGGCGCGCGCCGGCTCCAGACGGTGCTGGAGCGGGTGATCGACGAGGTCTCCTTCACCGCCACCGATCGGTCCGGCGAGACGGTGCCGATCGACGCGGCCTACGTGCGCGACCGGGTGCAGGATCTGGCCTCGAACGCGGATCTGAGCCGCTTCATCCTGTAAGAGCGGGTCACGGATCGCTCCGGGCCGGCGGCCGCCCCGCTGGCCCGGGACGGCGAGCCGTGCGCGAGGATGGCGTGTGCCATGAGGTCGAGCGTGGGCCGCGGCGGCCCCGGCATCTGCTATGCCCGCGCCGGGTCCCGGTCCTCAGGAATGTCGCCCCCGTGTCACGCAACAGGTTCGGCCTCGGCGATACGGTGCTGTCCGTGGCGGCGCTGGTCACCGGCATGGTGTCGCTCCAGTGCGGCGCGACCTTCGCCAAGAGCCTGTTCCCGGCGCTGGGCGCGGCGGGGACCTCGGCCCTCCGGGTCGGCTTCTCGGCGCTGATCCTGATCGCCGTCTGGCGGCCCTGGCGGCGCAGCCTCCCGGCACGCGAGGCCGGCTGGATCGCCCTCTACGGGACGGCCCTCGGGCTGATGAACCTCCTGTTCTACCTCGCGCTGGCACGGCTGCCGCTCGGACCGGCCGTGGCCATCGAGTTCGTCGGGCCGCTGGCGGTCGCGCTGATCGCGTCGCGCCGCCGCTCGGATTTCCTGTGGATCGGCGTGGCGGTGGCCGGGCTCGCGCTGCTGCTGCCGATCGCCGGCGCGGACGGCCTCGACCCGGTCGGCGTCGCCCTCGATCTCGGCGCGGCCCTGTGCTGGGCGCTCTACATCCTGTTCGGGCAGCGCGCGGGGCGGATCGACGGCGGCCAGGCCGTGTCCCTGGGCATGCTGACGGCGGCCCTCGTCGTGGCGCCGTTCGGCGTGGCGGAGGCCGGACCGGCCCTGCTCGCGCCCGGACTCCTCATCGCCGGCTTCGCGGTGGCGCTGCTGTCGAGCGCCCTGCCCTACTCGCTGGAGATGGTCGCCCTGCGCCGCCTGGACCGGAAGAGCTTCGGCGTTCTGATGAGCCTGGAGCCCGCCGTGGCGGCCTGCGCGGGTCTGGTCCTGCTGGGAGAGCGAATCAGCGCCGTCCAGTGGCTGGCGATCGCGCTGGTGATCGCGGCATCGGTGGGAATCACCGTGAGCGCGCGGCGCGCGGCTCCGCCGGCGGCCGTCCTGGAAGCCTGATCCCGGAGAACTACTTGCCCGCCAGGACGCGCGAGGCGACGTTGATGTATTTGCGGCCGGCTTCCTGCGCGTGCAGCACGGCGTCGCCGAGCTTCTCCTCGTCGCGGACGCTAGCCAGCTTGATCAGCATCGGCAGGTTGATCCCCGCCACGACCTCCACCGATCCGCCGTTCATGCAGGACAGCGCGAGGTTCGACGGCGTGCCCCCGAACATGTCGGTCAGCACCACCACACCGTCCCCGGTATTCACGCGACAGACCGCGGACATGATGTCCCGGCGTCGCAGCTCCATATCGTCCTCCGGCCCGATCGTGATCGTTTCGATCTGATCCTGTGGACCGACCACGTGCTCCAGCGCGGCCTTGAACTCGGTCGCCAGGAGTCCGTGGGTGACGAGCACCATGCCAATCATCGACACGTGTTCCAACGTCCTGTGTGTGCCGCCATGTTGTGCATCGCACAGCCCCCCACAAGGCGATCGCGACTTTTTTGCCCGGACATTGGTGCGATCATGCCACGGCCGCCGCGTGTGCGCCATGGGGGATACCAGTCTTGGGCGAATCGAGGCGCCTGTGCGGCTGCGAAGTCACGGCCGCGGCTTTCGCAGCGCCGCACGGACTAGGAGCGGTGCGATGCCGGCCGCCCGCGCACCCCGATCGAGGACGAGGCGCGGAACGGCGAGGCCGAGGATGTCGGCGGGTTCCGGCGGCTCGGGCAGGCGCGGTGCCGTCTCCACCAGGTCGACGGCGAGATGCAGCACCGCCTCCGGCCGCACCGCCAGACCGAGATCGGCCGCCGACAGGATCCCCTGGCCGCGGACCTCGACACGTCCGGCGAGCGCGGGATGAGGACCGGCCGTGATACGCCCGTCGCGAATCGCGCAGACGACCCGGTCGTCCGCCACGAAGGCCCCGTCCGGCGCGGCTGAGAGCAGGAGCGCGAGGCTCGACTTGCCCGCACCCGAGGGACCGCGAATCAGGATCCCGGCCCCGCACAGTGCGACGCAGGCGCCGTGCAGGGTGACCATCAGGCGTGAAGCTGCCGCGGCGCCGCCGGCAGGCGCACGATGAAGCGGGCGCCGCGCACCGTCGGCTCGCCGTCCTCGTCGGGGGCGCCGGGCCGGTTCTCGGCGCGGATCGTGCCGCGATGGGCCTGGACGATCTGGCGGGAGATCGACAGGCCGAGGCCGGAATTCTGGCCGAAACCCTGCTCCGGCCGGTCGGTGTAGAAGCGCTCGAAGATCCGCTCCAGGGCGTGCTCCGGGATGCCAGGTCCCTCGTCCTCGCAGATCATCTCGACCTCGCCGCGCACGCGGCGCAGCACGACCCGGACCTTCGCGTCGGTCGGCGAGAACGAGCGGGCGTTGTCGAGGAGGTTGTTGACCACCTGCCCGAGCCGGCTGTCGTGGCCGATGATCGTGAACGGCGCGTCCTGCTCCGAGCCCGTCGCCTCGACGTCGAGCTGGATCAGGCAATCCTTCGGGCGCCGGCGCTCGTTGGCGACCGACACGACGGTGGTGAGCAGCCGCCGGAGATCCACGCGCCGGGCCTCGGCGCGGGCGAGCTCCGCGTCGAGGCGCGAGGCGTCGGCGATGTCGCTGATCAGACGGTCGAGGCGCTTCACGTCGTGCTGGATGATCGCCATCAGCCGGCCACGGGACTCGTCGGTCTTGGCGAGCGGCAGTGTCTCGACCGCGCTACGGAGCGAGGTCAGCGGGTTCTTCAACTCGTGGCTGACATCCGCCGCAAAACTCTCGATCGCGTCGATCCGCCGGTAGAGGGCCTGAGTCATGTCGCGCAGGGCGCCCGACAGGTGGCCGATCTCGTCCGTGCGTTCGGTGAAGTCCGGGATCTCCTCGCGGGTCTTGATACCCATGCGGACCTTCTCGGCGGCCTCCGCGAGGCGGCGGACCGGTCCCGCGATCGCACCCGCCAGCAGGAACGAGAGCACCACCATCACCGCCGAGGCGACGAGGAAGACCTGCAGCAGACCGAACCGCTCCGAAGCGATGACCCGGTCGATGGCGTCGCCCTGAGTCGAGATCAAGAGGGCGCCGCGGACCGAGCCCGCCCGGTGGATCGGCACCGCCACCGAGACGGTGGTCTCACCGAGCTTGTTCCGGCGCACGAGGCTGCCGCGATTGCCGCCGAGCGCCGCCTGGACCTCCCGGAGCGAGTGCCCGTTCACCGGCCCCGTCTCCTCGGTGGTCTCGGACCGGCTGCGGAACAGGCCGCCGAGCTTGGACTGGACCGCCTCGAAGGCGGATTCGAGGATGCCGGGCTTGTGGGGCTTCGGCTCGAGCGGGTCGGGCCGGCTGGCATCGCCGCGCTTGAACAGGGTGCGGGTGTCGAACAGGAGGCCGCCCTCCTGGTCGTAGACCCGGGCGCGGTTGCCCGTCGGCGTCACGAGGCGCGACAGCAGCGGCGCCACCTTCTCGGGGTTCAGCGAGAAGGCGAGCGGCTGCGATTCCTCCTCCGCCGCCTCGCCGGCCTGCTGCTGGAGCAGCTTGTCGGGATCGATGCGGATCGTGTCGGTGTCCACCGAGGCCGAGGCGGCGATCGCCCCCGCGATGATCTCGCCCTGGATGGCGAGGCTCTGGATCCGGGCCTGGATCAGGCCCTGGCGGAACTGGTTGAGGTAGAGGAACCCGACGAGGAGCGCGATCAGCCCGACGAGGTTGAGGACGACGATGCGGCGCGTCAGGCTCGACGAGGCGCGCTGGCCGACCGCCTCCCACACGGCGCGGGGCCAGCCGAGCGGTCGGGACAGGGTCTGGGCCAGGGAGGCGCGGGGCGGGGCATCCTCGGTCTGGGTCTGGGTACGTGCGGCCACGGGGCTGATCCTGGAGATCACGCCTCCTTGAAGCGGTAGCCGACGCCGTAGAGCGTCTCGATCATGTCGAAGCTCTGGTCGGTGACCTTGAACTTCTTCCGCAACCGCTTGATGTGGCTGTCGATGGTCCGGTCATCGACGTAGACTTGGTCGTCGTAGGCCGCGTCCATGAGCGCGTTGCGGCTCTTCACGACGCCGGGGCGCTGGGCGAGCGCCTGGAGGATCAGGAACTCCGTGACCGTCAGCGTCACCGGCTCGCCCTTCCACGTGCAGGTGTGCCGCTCGGGATCCATCATCAGCGCGCCGCGCTCGAGCGACCGGGCCGCGACCTCGGCCTCGCCGCGGGGCGTGCTGCCGGGGGCCTCCTTGGCGAAGCGCCGGAGCACCGCCTTCACCCGCTCCACCAGCAGGCGCTGCGAGAACGGCTTATGGATGAAGTCGTCTGCGCCCATCTTGAGGCCGAACAGCTCGTCGATCTCCTCGTCCTTCGACGTCAGAAAGATCACGGGAAGGTCAGATTTCTGCCGCAGGCGTCGGAGAAGCTCCATCCCGTCCATGCGCGGCATCTTGATGTCGAAGATCGCGAGATCGGGCGGGGAGTGGCGCAGACCGTCCAGCGCGGAGGCCCCGTCCGTGTAGGTCTGGATGCGGTAGCCTTCGGTCTCCAGCGCAATCGACACAGAGGTGAGGATGTTCCGGTCGTCGTCGACGAGGGCGATGGTCGGCATGCGCGGTCCCTGACTGAACGGGCTCAGGCGCGGTCCCGGCTCTTCGCACAGGCCGCGCCACGTCCCGGCCCCGAGGGGGCAGACAAAAACGCGAACCGGGCAGTTTGGGCGCAGCCCGGCACACGCAAAGGGACAGGTGCTTTAGTACGGCCGATCGGAAAAAGCGAGCGGCGGTCATAGCTTGGCCGTAACACGGGAGCGCACCGGTCCTTCCGCGGCCCATCTGACGCGGTCGCGGTGCCTCGCGCCGCCGACGCTGCACCGCTAACGTGGCGGCGAAACCGGGCGGCTGTCCGGAGGGGAGGAATCGCGCATGGGCGAGACGATCGACACGGGTCCGGGCGCGGGCGGACCGGCCCGTCCGCTGCCGGCCGAGGCGGCGCCGTTCGACGCGATCGGCCTGGCGCGCACGCTCCTGCGCAGCGTCCGGTCCGGGGCGCTCGCGACCCTGGAGCCGGACGGCACGCCCTTCGCCTCCCTCGTCACCATCGCCACCGACGCGGACGGCACGCCGCTGATGCTGTTGTCGCGGCTGTCGGCCCACACCCGCAACCTGCTCGCCGACCCGCGCTGCTCGCTGCTGTTCTCGCAGGGCGGCAAGGGCGATCCCCTCGCCCATCCCCGCCTAACCGTGGTCGGACGCGCTCTGCAGACCGCCGAGGCGCGGGCCAGGGAGCGGTTCCTGGCCCGGCACCCGAAGGCCAAGCTCTACGCCGATTTCCCGGATTTCGGCTTCTTCGCCCTGGCGCCGGAGGCCGGCCACCTCAATGGCGGCTTCGCCAAGGCCGCGACCCTGACCCGCGACCAGCTCCTCCTCGACCTCTCGGACGCGCAGGCGATCGTGGCGGGCGAGCGGGGCGCCGTCGAGCACATGAACGCCGACCACGCCGACGCGCTGGCGCTCTACGCTGCCGGCGCCGGCGGCGCGGCCGACCTGCCCTGGCGACTCACCGGCCTCGACCCCGAGGGCATGGACCTGATGGCGGCCGACCGCACGGTGCGCGTCCCCTATCCGGAGCGCGTCACCGACATGGGTGCGCTGCGCAAAAGCCTCGTTGCCATGGCCGCGCGGGCGCGCGCGACCGGTGCGGACGCGTAAACGCGCAAGGACTTGGCGATCAGGCATGGCGAAAGGTCGCTGACCGCCCCATATCGGCCCCATGAGCGATACCCAGACAGATACCTACCCCTTCAGCCTCGACGTGGAGCCGGTCGGCGAGAGCGGCTCCCTGTTCCAGTGGAGCATCCGCAAGCACGGCAAGCTGCACCAGCGCTCGGACCGGAAGCATCCGACCGAGGCCAAGGCGCGCTCCCACGGCGAGGCCGAGATCGAGCGACTGATCCGCGACCGCGGTCGCTGAGCCGGATCGCTCCTCGGCGCCAGACACGATCGTGACCCGGGGGCCGGCCCGTTCCGGCCCCCGTTCGCTTGCGTGCGATCACCGACCGGGCCCGCTCCCCCCCGGGCGCTCAGGCCGCGCTTGGCGCCTTCCCGCCGCGCTGCTATCTCGCGCGGGAGCCGCTCCATCCGAACACGTCCCGACGTCAGACGGTGCGCGCCGGCGCGCGCCCGAACGGAATGCCGATGACAGCCCCGATCGACACCATCCGCAACTTCTCGATCGTCGCGCATATCGACCACGGCAAATCGACCTTGGCCGACCGGCTGATCCAGGCCACCGGCACGGTCGCGCTCCGCGACATGAGCGAGCAGATGCTCGACTCGATGGACATCGAGAAGGAGCGCGGCATCACCATCAAGGCGCAGACCGTGCGCCTGGAGTACAAGGCCCAGGACGGCAAGGACTACGTCCTGAACCTGATGGACACGCCCGGCCACGTGGACTTCGCCTACGAGGTCTCGCGCTCGCTCGCCGCCTGCGAGGGCTCGCTCCTGGTGGTCGACGCCTCGCAGGGCGTCGAGGCGCAGACGCTCGCCAACGTCTACCAGGCGCTCGACGCCAACCACGAGATCGTCCCGGTCCTCAACAAGGTCGACCTGCCCGCCGCCGAGCCGGACCGGGTCAAGGAGCAGATCGAGGAGGTGATCGGCCTCGACGCCTCCGATGCCGTGCCGATCTCGGCCAAGACCGGCCTCAACATCGAGGCGGTGCTGGAGGCGATCGTCACCCGCCTGCCGCCGCCGAAGGGCAGGAGCGACGCGCCCCTGAAGGCGCTGCTCGTGGACAGCTGGTACGACGCCTATCTCGGCGTCGTGGTGCTGGTGCGGATCATCGACGGCACCCTCAAGAAGGGCATGACCATCCGCATGATGGGTGCCGACGCCGTCTACGGCGTCGACCGGATCGGCGTGTTCCGGCCGAAGATGGCCGACATCGACGCGCTGGGACCGGGCGAGGTCGGCTTCTTCACCGGCTCGATCAAGGAGGTGGCCGACACCCGCGTCGGCGACACGATCACCGAGGACAAGCGCCAGACCACCGAGATGCTGCCGGGCTTCAAGGAGGTCCAGGCGGTGGTGTTCTGCGGCCTGTTCCCGGTGGACGCGGCCGAGTTCGAGAACCTGCGCTCCGCCATGGGCAAGCTCCGGCTCAACGACGCCTCGTTCTCCTACGAGATGGAGACGTCGGCGGCGCTGGGCTTCGGGTTCCGCTGCGGCTTCCTCGGGCTCCTACACCTGGAGATCATCCAGGAGCGGCTAGAGCGCGAGTTCAACCTCGACCTGATCTCCACGGCGCCCTCGGTGGTCTACCACCTGAAGATGCGCGACGGCGAGACCAAGGAGCTGCACAACCCGGCCGACATGCCGGACATCATGAAGATCGAGACGATCGAGGAGCCGTGGATCCGCGCCACGATCCTGACGCCCGACGAGTATCTTGGCGGCGTGCTGAAGCTCTGCCAGGACCGCCGCGGCGTGCAGATCGACCTCAACTACGTCGGCAAGCGCGCCATGGTGGTCTACGACCTGCCGCTGAACGAGGTCGTCTTCGACTTCTACGACCGGCTGAAGTCGATCTCGAAGGGCTACGCCTCGTTCGACTACCACGTGTCGGATTACCGCGAGGGCGACCTCGTGAAGATGTCGATCCTGGTGAATGCCGAGCCGGTGGACGCCCTCTCGATGCTGGTCCACCGCACCCGCGCCGAGTCGCGCGGCCGGGCCATGTGCGAGAAGCTGAAAGACCTGATCCCCCGCCACCTGTTCCAGATCCCCGTCCAGGCGGCGATCGGCGGCAAGATCATCGCCCGCGAGACCATCCGGGCGCTGTCGAAGGACGTCACCGCCAAGTGCTACGGCGGCGACATCTCGCGCAAGCGCAAGCTTCTCGACAAGCAGAAGGAAGGCAAGAAGAAGATGCGCCAGTTCGGGCGCGTCGAGATCCCCCAGGAGGCGTTCATCGCCGCCCTGAAGATGGACGATTGATCCACCGCGTCTTTGCGAGCGGAGCGAAGCAAACCAGGTGCGCGACGCTCGTCAATGGCCCGCCGCCCTGGGTTGCCTCGCTGCGCTCGCAATGACGGTGGTGCCGCTTACCCCGGCGGCAGCACGTCGATCTGGATGCCCGCGTAGTACGCCGCCAGATTGGCAATGTCGGCGTCCGACAGTTCCTTCGCCACGACGTTCATGATCTCGTTCTGCCGCTTGCCGTCGCGGTACTCGGTGAGCGCCTTCACGAGGTAGGGCTCGACCTGCCCGGCGAGGTTCGGCGCCTCCGGTAGCTTCGAGAGCCCGTCCATCCCGTGGCAGGTCTGGCAGGCGGTCGCGCGCTTCTTGCCCGCGGCCGCGTCGCCGGCCTGAGCCGAGAGCGGGACGAGGGTGGCGACGAGGAGGAGAAGCGGGCGGATCATCGGGCGGGCTCGAACTCTGAGATCAGTGAAGACTTGTCCGCTCGCGTCGGAAGGGGACGCGCGCGCCCTCTCCCGAACGTCAGAGAGGGCGCGTTGCGGCTTTCCGCGACCTGGCGCCTCACGAGCGGAGAGGCGCCAGGTCACAAGAGACTACTTCTCGTAGGAGATCCGGTAGATCGCCCCGGCGGAGTCGTCGGAGACGAGTAGCGAGCCGTCGAGCATCACCGCGACGTCCACCGGGCGGCCGAGATACTCGCCGTCGCCGGTGAGCCACCCTTCCGCGAACGGCTTGACCGACTCGACCTTCCCGTCGGCCCCGAGCTTGGCGAACATCACCCGGGCGCCTACCGGCTCGGTGCGGTTCCACGAGCCGTGCTCGGCGATGAAGATCCCGCCCTTGTAGGCGGCCGGGAACTGCTTGCCGTTGTAGAAGGTCATACCGAGATCGGCCGCGTGCGGCGGCAGCTCGGCCTGCGGGGCGACGGCGTCGGCCGGCGGAGTCTGGTCCTTATACTCGACCGTGCGGACCGAGCCGCCGCCGAACCACGGGAAGCCGAAATTCTCGCCCGCCTTGGTGGAGCGGTTCAGTTCGCCCGGCGGCTTGTCGTCGCCCATGCCGTCGACCTGGTTGTCGGTGAACCACAGCGACTTGTCGGTATTGAAATCCATCCCGACGGAGTTGCGGATGCCGGTCGCGTAGACCTCGCGGTTCTTGCCGTCGGCGTCGATGCGGATGATGCCGCCGATGCCGGTCTTCTTGTAGAGGTCCGCCTTCTCGGCGGGCGGCACGTTGTAGGGCTGGCCGAGCGCGATGTAGGTCTTGCCGTCCGGCCCGACCCGGCAGACCCGGGCGGTGTGGTTGAAGCTCTCCTCGGAGGCCGGGATCAGCTGTCCCTGCTTGACCAGCACGCCGGCGGCGACGTCCGGGTTCTCGTAGAAGAACTCGGCGGCCGGGAAGGCCAGGACGCGGTTCTGCTCGACCACGGTGAGCACGCCGTCCTTCGAGAAGCAGACGCCGTTCGGGATCTTGAACGTGATGCCCGGCGCGAAGGGGCGGACCTCGTCGGCGACCCGGTCCTTGTCGCGGTCGGTGACCGTGTAGATCTTGCTCTTGCGCGTGCCGACGAACAGCACCCCGGCATTGGGACCGACCGCGATGGCGCGGGCATCCGGCACCACCGCGTACAGGTCGATCTTGAAGCCGTCCGGCAGCTTGACCTTCGACAGGTTCTTGCGGATCGCGTCGGCGCGACGGCCGGTCTGCGGGATCTCGGCGGCGGCCTGGGTGTCCGTGCTGTGGAAGCCCTCGAGCTTCTCGAGGTCGTCGGTCTTGGCCTTGGTCTCGGCAGGGGCCGCACCCTGCGCCAGGGCGGGGAGCACCGCCGCCGGCATGGCCACGCCCGCGAAGAGCGCGGCGAGAAGCAGAGATCGCATCGATAGAATCCTCCCGGCGGCCCTTGGACCAGGGCATTACCGGGAAGGAACGATAGGGGCGCCGCAGAGACCGGCAAGCCGCGCCGGTGACGCGGCAGGAGCCCTGTCGCTGTCCGCGGGGTTTCCGATCGTC
Source organism: Methylobacterium sp. NPDC080182 (assembly GCF_050281105.1). NCBI lineage: Bacteria > Pseudomonadati > Pseudomonadota > Alphaproteobacteria > Hyphomicrobiales > Methylobacteriaceae > Methylobacterium > Methylobacterium sp. NPDC080182. The sequence continues at coordinate 106,411 of NZ_JBNNWO010000015.1, read as the reverse complement.
ACCTCAGTGGGGTCGCACCCTCCGTCATCGCGAGCGAAGCGAAGCGACCCAGGGCAGCGCGACTTCGAGGCGCTCAGCGCCGCCCTGGATTGCTTCGCTTCGCTCGCAAAGACGGGAGGCCGACCGGAACCGGCCTCAGGCCACCTTGCGCGGGACGAGGCGCTCGCTGCCCAGGGCGACGTCGGCCCCCGACACCCCGGACTCGGTGTACTCGGCGTCCTCGTTCACCCGCCAGACGTCGTGCCGGCGCCGGCCGCAGAGGATGTTCTCCACGGTCAGCATCGCGGTCATCATCGCGTGGTCCTGATTGTTGTACTTGTGCATGCCGTTGCGGCCCACGAGGTGCAGGCTCGGGAAATCCCGCTCCAGCTCCCGCCGCACGGTGACGACGTGGCCGGCATACTCCTCGTCGTAGACCGGGTAGGCCTTCGGCTGGCGGACCACGCAGGCATCGACGACGTCGGACGGGTCGATCAGGCCGATCTGACCGATCTCGCGCTTGGCGAGCTCCACCAGCTCCGAATCGTCGGCGTTCCAGAGGCCGTCGCCCTCGAAGCAGAAATACTCCAGGCCCAGGCAGGTGTGGTCCGCGTCCGGCACCATCTCGGGCGACCAGGAGCGGAAATTCTGCACCCGGCCGACCTTCACCGACGGGTCGTGGATGTAGATCCAGTTGTCGGGGAAGTTCTTGTCCGACTTGGCGATGAGCGCCACCGTCAGGAAGTCGCGGTACTTCAGCGCCCGGGCGTTGAAGGTGCTGAGCGGCCGCGGGCGGATGGCGTCGACGAGCTCGCGGACCGGCGCGGACGAGACGACGTTGCGGGCCGTGAAGGTCTCGCGGCTGCCGTCCGAGCGGCGGGCCGCCACCGTCCAGATGCCGGTGCCGGCGTCGTAGCTGAGGGAGTCGACGCCGCGGTCGAGCTTCAGCTGCCCGCCCTGGGCGCGGATCTTGGCGGCTGCCGCCTCCCACATCATGCCGGGGCCGCGGCGGGGATAGCGGAACGACTCGATCAGCGTTTTGATGACCGAACCGCCGGCCTTCGGCGCCTTGCGCAGGCCCAGCGACCGCTTGATGCCGTCGCGGATCGCCGCGCCGAGGTCGAGCCCCTTGATGCGCTGCGCCGCCCAGTCGGCCGAGATGGCGTCGCACGACATGCCCCACACCTTCTCGGTGTAGGTCTTGAAGAAGATCGAGAACAGGCGCTCGCCGAACTGGTTGCGGACCCAGGCATGGAAGGTCTTGGGCTCCGCCACCGGCCGCAGGCGGGCGTAGAGGTAGGAGGCGACGCAGGCCGCGCTGGTGAGGATCCCGAGGTTGCGCAGAGCCTCGAAGGCCTTCAGCGGGTAGGCGTAGTAGCGCCCGCGATAGTAGATCCGCGACAGGCGCGGGCGCTCGATGAAGTCGTCGGGGAGGATCTCGTCCCAGAGATCGACCACGGCCTGGGACTTCGAGAAGAACCGGTGGCCGCCGATGTCGAACAGGTAGCCGTTGTGCGAGACGGTGCGCGAGATCCCTCCGACCTGCGCCGGATCCCGCTCCAGGACGGTGACGGAGCGGCCCTTCTTCGACAGCAGGTAGGCGGCAGTCAGACCCGCGGGCCCGGCGCCGATCACCAGCGTCTCGGTGTGGTGGCTCATCCCATGCTCCGGCGATTGGTGCGGCGCGCGACGCGCAGGACGCCGACCGGTCGCCAGGATGCCCGGTCGTGGTTAAGGAATCGCTGGCGCCGCGGGGCCGGATCGACGGCCGGGCCGCGCATCCGGTGCCCTTTGACCGCGCGTTAAGCGGAACCGCGCGAGCATGCCGGCGAGGGCATCGACCGCCCGCCCGGGTGATCCACCAACCATGCCGGCTCCGGCGCTACCCCTCTCCCGACCGCGCGGGCGGATCGAGGCCCGCACGCTGCTGTGGATCCTCGCCGCCCTCTGCATCGCGACGATGAACGCGCCCCACGCGGTTTGGGAAACCGTCCAGCACCTGCGCGTCCCGGATACCGACGACGCGATGCGCCTCGTGGAAGTGCGCGACCTGCTGGCCGGCCAGGGCTGGTACGACAACGTCCAGTACCGATTCCTGCCCCCGGGCGGCGTGCCGAGCCACTGGTCGCGCCTCGTCGACGCGCCCATCGCCGGCCTGATCCTGGCGCTCACGCCCCTGACGGGCCCCGCGCTCGCCGAGGGCCTGACGGCGGCACTCTGGCCCGTGCTGCTCTTCGGGGTCTACGGCTGGCTCCTGTATCGCGGGGTCCGGCACAGCTTCGGCAGCCGCGCCGCGCTCCTGGCCGTGATCGCGGCCACGCAGACCTTCGGTGTGACGATCCAGTTCCAGGCGGGGCGGGTGGACCACCACAATCTGCAGATCCTCTCGATCCTCGGTCTCGCCTTCTGCATGATCCGCGGGGGCCTGCGACCCGGCGTGATCGGCGGGATCCTGGCAGCCGTGTCGCTGGCGATCGGGCTCGAGGGCCTGCCCTTCGTCGCGCTGGCGGCCCTCTTCCTCACGGGCGACTGGTGCCTGCGCGGACGGCCCGCGCTGGCGTCGCTCGCGGGCTTCGGCCTGGGTCTCGGCCTCGCCGCCCCCGCGCTGTTCGCCGTCCAGACGGCCCCCTCGCTCTGGGGTGTCTCCCACTGCGACGCGCTCTCGCCACCCTGGCTCTGGCTCACCCTGGGCGGCCTCACCCTCGCCGCGATCGCCGCCGGCGCGGGCGAGCGCCTCGCGACGGTTCCGGCGCGCCTCGCCCTGGCGGGCCTCGCGGGCAGCGTCCTGCTGGCCGGATTCGTCGCCGCCTTCCCGTCCTGCCTCGGCGGCCCGTTCCCCGACATGCCGCCGCTGGTGCGGATCCACTGGCTGCTCACGGTCAACGAGATGGCGCCGCTGGCGAAGTTCGTGGCCCGCGGCCAGTGGCAGGCGCTGGTCTTCTACCCGGTCGTGATCCTGGCGAGCCTCACGGCCGCCAGGATGGCGTGGCGCGGTCCCGAACGCCGGGCCTGGTCGGTGGTCGCGCTGTTCCTGTGGCCGGGGCTGATCCTCGGCGTCGCGCAGTTCCGCGGACTCTACATCGTCTCCGGCTTCGTGCCGCTGGTGGCGGGCGTGGTCCTCGACCGCGCGCTGGCACGGGCAGCCCTGCCGGCCGGGGCGCGGCGCTGGCCCGTCGCGCTCCTCGGCGCCGCGATGGTCAGCAGCCTCTGGATGATCCCGGCGCTCCTGGCGGAGACCCTCGCGCCCGGCCTGCGCAACGCGCCCGACGCGGCCGAGACGAATGCCTGCCTCGGCGACGCCGCGGTCCGCCCCCTGGCGCACCTGCCGGAAGGCACCGTGCTCGCCCCGATCTTCATGGGGCCGTCGATCCTCCTCCGCACCCCGCACAGCATCGTCGCCGCGCCCTATCACCGGGCCATTCCCGGCCTCAAAGCGGCGATCGAGGGGCTGGGCGGCACCGAGGCCGACCTCGACCGGGTGCTGACGGCGTTCGACGTCCGCTACCTCGTCGCCTGCCCGGCCCGGCCGGCCGCGAACCTTCAGGCGGAGACGGCGTTCGCCACACGGCTCGCCGCGGGCGCGGCCCGGAGCGCGCGCCTCGTGCCGCTGGACGTGCCCGGTCCCCTCAAGGTCTGGCGCGTCGCGCCCAGACGATCAGAGCAGGCGCCGATCGAGGCGGATGATCCGGCAGGGATCGCCGGCGCGCGCGGCCGGCGCGTGCGGGGCGCGGATCAGCAGGGCTTCGGACCGTCCGAGGACGGCGAGCATCGACGAGTCCTGACGTCGCTCGGCGGTCGCGACCGGTAGACGGTCGGGCTCGAGGGCGAGGCTCGCCCGCATGTAGTCGGCCCGGCCGTCATTCTCCGGCATGTCGCGGCCGAGCGTCGCCGGCTCGCTCCGGTCGGCACCGGCCCGCGGATCACCCTGGAGCGCGCGGATGGCGGGCACCACGAACAGGAGCCCGCACACGATGGACGAGACCGGGTTGCCCGGCAGCCCGATGACCAGCATGTCGCCGAGGCGGCCGTGCATCAGCGGCTTGCCCGGCCGGAGGGCGACCCGCCAGAAGCCGAGCTCCAACCCCTCCTTGGCGAGCGCGGCCTGAACCAGATCGTGGTCGCCGACGGAGGCGCCGCCGAGGGTGATCAGCAGGTCGGCCCGCGCCGCGCGGGCGCGACGGAACGCGTCCGCCAGGGCGTCGTGGTCGTCCCCCGCGATGCCGAGATCGACGATGTCGGCGCCCGCCTCCGCGGCGAGGGCACCGAGCGCGAGGCTGTTGGAGGCGACGATCTGGTCCCAGCCGGGCGCCGCGCCCGCCTCCACCAGCTCGTCACCGGTGGCGAGGATCGCGACGCGCGGCCGGCGGCGGACCGTGAGGCGCGGATGGCCGGCCGCCGCGGCGAGCGCCAGCCGCCGCGCGTCCAGGCTCATGCCGGCCGGGATCAGGGTCTCGCCGGCGGTGAAGTCGAGGCCGGCCCGGCGGATGAATCGCGCCGGCTCCACGGGCTCCAGGACGCGCACCGCGCCCGCCTCGGCGGCGGCGTTCTCCTGGATCAGGATCGCGTCCGCGCCCTCCGGCACCGGCGCCCCGGTGAAGATCCGGACCGCCTCGCCCGGGCCGATGCGGCCGGAGAAGCCGTGACCGGCCGCGCTGGCGCCGATCAGCCGCAGGAGCGCCCCGACCTCCCCGGCGTCGGCGCCGCGCACGGCGTAGCCGTCCATGGCGGAGGCCGGGAACGGCGGCTGGGTCCGTGAGGCGACGACGTCCGCGGCGAGCGTCCGGCCGCAGGCCTGCGCCAGCGGGACAGTCTCCAGCTCGACCGGCGCGGCGACGCTCGCGAGCACCCGCGCCAGCGCCTCGGCGACCGGGATCAGGCCGCTCATTCCGCCGGGGCCCGGTAAGTGCCCGAGCGGCCCCCGTCCTTGGCGGTCAGCCGGATTCCCTCGATCCGCATGCCGCGATCGACCGCCTTCACCATGTCGTAGACCGTGAGACACGCCACCGAGACGGCGGTCAGCGCCTCCATCTCGACGCCGGTCGGGCCCTGGACCCGGACCTCGGCGGCGATGCGCAGGCCCGGGAGCGCGTCGTCGGGCTCGCACTCGACCCGCACCTTCGACAGCAGCAGCGGGTGGCAGAGCGGGATCAGCTCGTGGGTGCGCTTGGCCGCCATGATGCCGGCGAGCCGGGCCGTGCCGATCACGTCGCCCTTCTTAGCGTCGCCCTCGCGGATCAGGGCCAGGGTCTCCGGCTTCATCACGATCTGGCCTTCCGCCCGGGCGGTCCGGTCGGTGGCGGGCTTGTCGGTGACGTCGACCATGTTGGCCGCGCCGCTGGTGTCGAGATGGGTCAGCGTCGAGCCCGGCCGCATGCCTTACGCCTTCTTCCGCGGCTTGCCGCCCTTGGCCTCCGCGGCGCCGAACAGCAGGGCGCGGGCCGCCTCCGCGACGTCCGGCTGCCGCATCAGGCTCTCGCCGACCAGCACCACGCCGAGGCCGTTGTCGCGCAGCCGGACCACGTCGGCGTGGTCGCCGATCCCGCTCTCGGCCACGGCGATCCGGTCCGCCGGGATCCCCGGCGCCAGCCGGATCGCGGTCTCGAACGAGACCTCGAAGGTCTTGAGGTTGCGGTTGTTGATGCCGATCAGCGCCGTGCCGAGGGGGATGGCCCGCGCCAGCTCGGCCTCGTCGTGCACCTCGACCAGGACGTCCATCCCGAGGAGGTGCGCCGTCTCGACCAGGGCGACGGCCTCGTCGTCGTCGAGGCAGGCCATGATGACCAGGATGCAGTCGGCGCCCCAGGCCCGGGCCTCGTAGACCTGATAGGGCTCGAACAGGAAATCCTTGCGCAGGACGGGCAACGCGCAGGCGGCGCGCGCCGCCGTCAGGTACTCCGGCCGCCCCTGGAACGAGGGCTCGTCGGTCAGCACCGACAGGCAGGTGGCGCCGCCGGCCTCGTAGGCGGCGGCGAGGCTTGCCGGGTCGAAATCGGCGCGGATCAGGCCCTTCGAGGGCGAGGCCTTCTTCACCTCGGCGATGAGCGCCGGGCGGTCCGCGGCGAGGTGGCTCCGGATCGCCGCCGCGAAGCCGCGCACCGGCTCCGCCTGCGCGACCTTCCGCTCCAGCTTGGCGAGCGGCACCCGCAGCTTCGCCTCGGCGATCTCGCGGCGCTTGTAGGCCTCGATGCGGGCGAGGACGTTCGGCCGCTCGGTCGGCGTCCCGGTGCCGGTCTCCGGGGTCGCCTCGTGCGTCAGCGAGCTCATCGGCCCTCCTGCCCGTTGGAGTGGTCGTTCGAGGCCCGGACGAGGCGGGCGAGCGTCGCCCGGGCGGCCCCGGAATCGACGGCATCCTGCGCCTGCGCGACGCCGGCCGCCAGGGCCTGCGCGGCCCCCGCGACCACGAGCGCCGCCCCCGCGTTGAGGACCGCGATGTCCCGGTAGGCGTTCCGCGCACCCGCCAGGACGGCCTCCAGGGACCGCGCGTTGTCGGCCGGGTCGCCGCCGCGCAGCTCCTCGGGCGCGCGCAGCGCCAGACCGAAGTCGCGCGGGTCGATGGTGAAGTGGGACAGCCGCCCCTCGTCGAGGGCGACCACCCGCGTCGGGCCCGTGACGGTGATCTCGTCGAGCCCGTCGGACCCGTGGACGGTCCAGACCCGGCGGCTGCCGAGCTCGGCCAGGACCCGCGTCAGCGGCTCCGCGAGGGCCGCCTGGGCGACGCCGAAGAGCTGATAGCCGACGCCGGCCGGGTTGCTCAGCGGCCCCAGCAGGTTGAAGATCGTCCGCACGGGCAATTCGGACCGGACCGCCGCCACGTGGCGCATGGCCGGGTGGTGGGCCTGCGCGAACAGGAAGCAGAGTCCGGCCTCGGCGAGGCAGCGGGCCTGCGCGGCGGGGTCGAGCCCGAGCCGCACGCCCAGGGCCGCGAGCACGTCGGCGGCGCCGGAGCGCGAGGTCGCCGCCCGGTTCCCGTGCTTGGCCACCGGCACGCCGCAGGCGGCCACGACGATCGCCGCCAGAGTGGAGACGTTGACGCTGCCGGAATGGTCGCCGCCGGTGCCGACGACGTCGACGGCGTTCGCGGGCGCCGCGACGCGGGTCATGCGCGCCCGCATGGCTTCGGCCGCGCCGACGATCTCCTCGACGGTCTCGCCGCGCACCTTGAGGGCGGTCAGGAAGGCGCCGGCCTGGACCGGCGTGACCTCGCCCGACAGCAGGTCGTCGAAGGCGGCGCGGGCCTCGGCGCGGTCGAGGGCGAGGCCCCCGGCGACCTTCGCGAGATGGGGTCTGAAGCTGTCCATGGGTTCTTACGGAGGGCCGCCCCGGCCCCCGGCGTCAATGCACGTCGGCACGCGTCCTGTCACGCGCCGTGTTCCAGGCGGCGGCGAGATCGAGGAAGTTCTTCACGATCTCCGTGCCGTGCTGCGACCGGATGCTCTCGGGATGGAACTGGACGCCGTGGAGCGGCCGGTCGGCGTGCTCCAGGCCCATGATCAGGCCGTCGGCCTCGGCGGTGACCCGCAGGGCCGTCGGGCAGGTCGCGCGGTCGACCACCAGGGAGTGGTAGCGCGTCGCCTCGAAACTGTCGTTCAGGCCGCGGAACAGGCCGCGCGCGCCGTGCCGGATGGTCGAGACCTTGCCGTGGAGCGGCAGGGGCGCCCGCACGACGTCGCCGCCGAAGGCCTGGCCGATCGCCTGGAGGCCGAGGCACACGCCGAAGATCGGGATCTCCTCGGACAGGTCGCGGACCACGTCGAGGCAGATCCCCGCCTCCGTGGGCGTGCACGGCCCCGGCGACAGCACGATCGCGTCGGGCGCCTTGGCGCGGATGTCGGCGATCGTGAGCGCGTCGTTGCGCGCGACCTCGACCGCGCCGCAGAGCGGCCCGATCAGATGCACGAGATTCCACGTGAAGGAATCGTAGTTGTCGATGACGAGGACGTTGGGCATCGCGGCGGCACGCTCGGGCATGCAGGCGATGTGACCGCTCGCACCCGCGCGGTCAACCGTCGGCGTCGGACGGCGGCGCAGCCGCGCGTCCGCCCTACGGCCCGCGCTACTGCCCGCGCTTCGCCTGCGCGGCGAAGCGCACCGCCTCCTCGGCAGCCCGGAACAGCGCCTTGGCCTTGTTGACGCATTCCTGCTGCTCGGAGGCGGGATCGGAATCGTAGACGATCCCGGCCCCGGCCTGGACGTGCATGGTCCCGTCCTTCACCACCGCGGTGCGCAGGACGATGCAGGTGTCCATCTCGCCCCGCGCGCCGAAATAGCCGATGCAGCCCGCGTACGGCCCGCGCTTCTCGCGCTCCAGCTCGTCGATGATCTCCATGGCCCGCACCTTCGGGGCGCCCGAGACCGTGCCGGCCGGGAATCCCGCCGCCAGGGCGTCCAGGGGATCGTGGCGCGGGTCGAGGTCCCCCTCGACGTTCGACACGATGTGCATGACCTGGCTGTAGCGCTCGATGAAGAACGAGTCGGTCACGCGGACGCTGCCGATCCGCGAGACCCGGCCGGCGTCGTTGCGGCCGAGGTCGAGCAGCATCAGGTGCTCGGCCCGCTCCTTCGGGTCGGCGAGCAGCTCCTCGGCGAGGGCGGAATCCTCGGCCGGGGTCGCGCCGCGGCGACGCGTGCCCGCGATCGGGCGGACCGTGACCACGCCGTCGCGCACCCGCACCAGGATCTCCGGCGAGGAGCAGACGATCTGGAAGTCCTCGAAATCGAGGTAGCAGAGGAACGGCGCCGGGTTGGTCCGCCGGAGCGAGCGGTACAGGCTGAAGGCCGGGAGCGTGAACGGCGCCGAGAACCGCTGGGACAGCACCACCTGGAAGACGTCGCCCGCGACGATGTACTCCTTGGCGCGCGCCACCATGGCGAAGAAATCGTCCGGCGGCGTGTTCGAGACCGGCTCGGGCGGGGCGACCGCCGACAGGTCCACCCGCGCCTCGATCGGCAGCGGGCCCTCGAGGGCGGCGGCGACCCGGTCGACGCGCTGCAGCGCGTCCTCGTAGGCGGCCCGGGCCGCGGTGCCGGGGGCGGGCCGGATCGGCGAGACGACCGTGATGACGTCGCGGATCGAATCGAACACCACCATCACCCGGGGACGCACCAGGATCGCGTCCGGCACGCCCAGCGGATCCGGGTTCGGCTCCGGCAGCCGCTCCATGGCGCGGACCATGTCGTAGCCGAGGTAACCGAACAGGCCGGCGGCCATCGGCGGCAGGTCCTGGCCGTCCGACTCGCCGATGGCGCTCTCGGCGATCAGGGCCCGCAGGCTCGCCAGCGGCGCCCGCGAATCCGGCTCGAACCGCGTGAGATCGGCCCCGCGCGCGATCGCGGGCGCGCCCGCCCGGCAGCGCCAGATCAGGTCCGGATCGAGGCCGATCATCGAGTACCGGCCGCGGACGGCGCCGCCCTCGACCGATTCGAGCAGGAAGGCCGGCCCGGCATGGCCAGCGCGCAGCTTGAGGAACGCCGCCACCGGCGTCTCGAGATCGGCGACGAGGCTCACCGCCACGAGGCTCGGCTGCCCGGCCTCGTAGCGCGCCGCGAAGGCCGCGTAATCGGGCGCGTCGGCCATGCCTCAGTACTCGCCGCCGATGGCGCGCCGCAGGGCGGCCGGATCGACCTTCACGCCGGCGTTCTTCTGGACCTCGCTGATGTACTCGGACAGCACGTCGTCGGCGAGCGCCGCCTGGAAGCTCTGCGTGATCTGCTTGTCGCTCGGGCTGTCGGCCACGAAGGCCGGCACCGTCGCCGCCGTGACCTTGAAGACCGCCCGCGAATCGCCCGCGGCCGCCGTGCCGGCCTTGCCCACCGGGGTCGCGAAGATCAGGTTCACGACGTCGGCCGTGAGCATGTCCTTGGCCTGGTTGCGGGCGAGATCCTGCGCCTCCTGCAGGTTGACGCCGACCTCCTGGGCGGCGGCCTCCATGGTCTCGCCCTTGTTGATCTTCTCGACGAGCTCGCGGCCCTTGGCCTGGAGACGCTTGGCGATCTCGGTCGCGGTCCAGCCGGCCTTCACGCCGTCCTTGACCTCGTCGAGGGGCTTGTCGTGGGCGGCGTCGATCCCGGTGACGTCGTACCAGACGTAGCCGCCGGTCTTGGTCCGCAGGGGCTCGTTGTCGCCGCCGATCTCGGCGCGGAACAGGGCCGGCAGGGTGGTCTCGGGGTCCGGGATGTCGGTGATCCGCTGCCCGTCCGGTCCCTTGCCGTTCACGTCCACCGCCTTCACGGCGACGACCTTGAGGCCGCGCTCGGCCGCGATGTCGGCCAGCGGCTTGGCGCCGGCCCGCTGGTCCTCGATCGCGTCGCGGGTGGTCTCCATGGCGTCGCGGGCGCGGGCCAGGGCGAGGGCCTTGCGGATCTCGCCGTCCACCGCCTCGAACGGCTTCACCGTCCCGGCCTCGATCTTGGTCACGCGCAGCAGCACGGTGCCGAACCGGCCCTGGACCGGCTGGCTCACGCCGCCCTCGGGCAGCGCGAAGGCGGCGTCGGCGACGGCCTTGTCGAACAGCTCGCTCTTGGTCAGCGTGCCGAGGGTCAGGTCCTTCTCGTCGGTGCCGCGTTCGGCCGCCACCGCGTCGAAGGTCTTGGAGCCGTCCGTGATCGCCTTGCGGGCCGCCTCGGCGGCGGCCGCGTCGGGGAACACGATCTGCTGGATCGTGCGCTTCTCGGGCGTGCCGTAGCGGTCCTTGTTCAGCGCGTAGGCGGCGCGGGCGTCGGCCTCGGTGATCGCGTCGGGCTTCGCCATCGCCTCGGGCTCGACCACGAGGAGGTTGGCCGCCCGGAACTCCGGTGCCCGGAAGCCGGACTTGTTGGCCTCGTACCAGGTCTTCAGCTCGTCGTCCGTCGGCTCGGGAATCTGGCCGGCCACCGAGGGCGTCAGCACCAGGTAGGCGGCCGCGCGGCGCTCGGTGGTGTAGCGATGGACGGCCTCCCGCATGGCGAGCGGCACGTGCAGGTCGGACGACACCGCCTCGGCCAGCTGGAGGCGGGCGATCACCGAGCGCTGCTCGCGCACGAACAGGGCCTCGTTGAGGCCGGCGCGCTGCAGGGTCTGGTAGAAGAGCTGCGGCTCGAACTGACCCTGCTGGTTCTGGAAGCTCTTCTCCTCGTGGATCGCCTTGATCACCGAGGAATCCGGCACCGTGAGGCCGAGATCGTGGGTCTTCTGATCGAGGGCGGCCTCGGTGATCAGCTGGGACATCACCTGCCGGTCCAGGCCGAGCATCCGCGCCTGGTCGGGCGTCAGCGGACGCTTCAGCTGGGTCTGATAGCGCTGCAGCTGGTTCTGGTAGGCTTGGCGCACCTGCTCGGCCGTGATCGGCGTGCTGCCGACCGTGGCCACCTTGTTGCTCGCGCCGCCGCGGAAGAACTCCTCCACCCCGAAGATGCCGACACCGGCGATCAGCAGCGTGAAGATGATCGTCAAGACGATCTTGCCGAGCCAGTGCTGGCTGGCGTTGCGGATGCCCTGAAGCATGGTCTGTGATCGAGTACCTTCGGCAGCCGCCCCGTCACCGGGCCGGCGCTGTCCCTGAGAGCCGACCGCGATAGACCATTCGCGTCCACAGGCAAAGGCTCGGGCGGTCCCGGCCGTTTGCACGCTCAAGCTCGCTCTGGTAGGCCCCGGCGACTTCGAGAAAGCCGCGGCGGAGCGAGGGCAGGAATGACGCAGTCTGGGCGCAAGCCGCTTGTCGCCGGCAACTGGAAGATGAACGGGACCCGGGCATCCATCCAGGTTGTCGAGGCGATTCGCGACGGGCTCTCGCCGGACCTCGCGTCGCGCATCGACGTGCTGATCTGCCCGCCGGCGACGCTGATCGGATCCTGCGTGGCGGCGGCGGCCGGATCGCCGATCGCGATCGGCGGACAGAACCTGCACGCCCGGCCGAGCGGCGCCTTCACGGGCTCGATCTCGGCCGAGATGCTCGCCGATCTCGGCGCCAAGTACGTGATCGTCGGCCATTCCGAGCGCCGGGCCTACCATCACGAGACCGACGACGGGGTCCACGCCAAGGCGCTGGGCGCCCGCCGCGCCGGCCTGTGCGGCATCGTCTGCGTCGGCGAGACCATCGAGGAGCGCGAGCAGGGCCGCGCCCTCGACATCGTCCGCGCCCAGCTCGCCATCGGCCTGCCGAAGGGCGCGACGGCGGCCGACACGGTGATCGCCTACGAGCCGGTCTGGGCGATCGGTTCCGGGCGGACGCCGACGCCGCGCGACATCGCCGAGGTCCACGCCTCCCTGCGGGAGATGCTCGACAAGCTCGTCGGCGACGAGGCGCAGAAGATCCGCATCCTCTACGGCGGCTCGGTGAAGCCCGGGAACGCCAAGGAACTCCTGTCGGTGGACAACGTCGACGGCGCGCTCGTGGGCGGCGCGAGCCTCGTGGCGGAAGACTTCCTGGGGATCTGCGCCGCCTACGCCTGAGCGCGGGCCCGCGAAGCCTGGCTAGGCGCGGCGCGACAGACGCGCCGCGCGACCGTCAGATCTTGAAGGCCTGCCGGGCGAGCAGCCGCCAGCGGCCGCCGTCGCTGTGCCAGACCTGCATCACGCCGATATGGACCGGCGACGTCTTGCCACCCGAGACCACCTCGCCGGTGAAGACGTGGCGCGCGATGGCGTCGTCGCCGACCACCGAGACGGAGCGGTCCGACAGGGTGATGCTCGGGAAGGTCGAGCGCTTGCTGGTCAGCGTCTCGATGAAGGCCGCCTTGTCCTGCACCTGACCGCTGGAATGGCCGTAGCTCAGCCCGTCGAGGGTCAGGGCGTCGAGGGCCGCACCGTCGGCGGCGAGGAGAGCCTTGGTGAGGGCGTCGACCGCCTGCTCGACCGCGGCGCCCCGGGCGGAGGGATCGGTTCCGGCCGCGGAGCCGGAGCCCGGGCGGATCAGGACGGGTGCGGCGATGGCGGCGGCGAGCGCCGCACGGCGTGACACGGACATGGCCTGCCTCCCGGACCGGGCGGCGCGTTCGGTCGGCCGCCCTGCCCCGGCAGAGAGCACGGTGCGCCGACGAAGGCGAGGGTCGGAGCGGACAGTCGGCCGCGCGCGTCAGGTTGGCGGCGGGCGACCGGTGGTGTATGCCGTCGCCGAATTCCGGCCGGTCCGCCCGAAGCGTCCCCCGAAGCCCCCGCCGCACGCCCGTGCGTCGGGGCGATTCGTGGACGATCGCGGGCCCCGGCCCTCGTGCGTTCGTCTTCCGGTGCCCGCTGCCGGCGCGCGGCGCTGAAGAAGATCCCGGAACACCGATGCAGACCGTCCTGATCGTCGTCCACCTCATCATCGTGCTCGCGCTGATCGGCGTCGTGCTGCTCCAGCGCTCCGAGGGCGGACTCGGGCTCGGCGGCGGTGGCGGCGGTGGCGGCGTCGGCGGGTTCATGACCGGCCGCGGCCAGGCCAACGCCCTGACGCGCGCCACCGCGATCCTGGCGGCCCTGTTCTTCGCCACCAGCCTGACCCTCGCGATCCTGTCGCACCGCTCGGCGGCGCCGAAGTCGATCCTCGACACCGGCGCGCCGCAGACCTCCGGCCAGCCGGCCAAGCAGCCGACCGGTGCCGACAACCTGCTCGACACGCTTCGCCAGCAGCAGGACCGGGCGCCCGCGAACGCTCCGGCCCAGCCGGCCCCCGCGCAGCCGGCCCCCGCCCAGCCGGCGGTTCCGGACGCGCCGCAGTCGCGCTGACGGCGCGCGCCGCGAGCGGCGCATCGTCCGACCCTTGTCCCGACGGACCGGCGCTCGGCCGGTCCACGCCATGCGTTCCGCGATCCCCAGCCCATGCGCGGGCCGGGGCCTGCGTCGTTTGGCAAATGCCAGCAGCTTCTTTATGGACCGAGGCCCATGACGCGGTACGTTTTCATCACCGGCGGCGTGGTCTCCTCCCTCGGCAAGGGCCTCGCCTCGGCGGCCCTGGCGGCGGTCCTCCAGGCCCGCGGCTACCGGGTCCGGATGCGCAAGCTCGACCCCTACCTGAACGTCGATCCGGGCACGATGAGCCCGACGCAGCACGGCGAGGTGTTCGTCACCGACGACGGCGCCGAGACCGACCTCGACCTCGGGCATTACGAGCGCTTCACCGGCGTTCCGGCGAGCCGGGCCGACAACATCACGACGGGCCGGATCTACCAGGACATCATCGCCAAGGAGCGCCGCGGCGACTACCTCGGCGCCACGATCCAGGTGATCCCGCACGTCACGAATGCGATCAAGGACTTCGTCCTCGACGGCAACGACAGCTTCGACTTCGTGCTGGTGGAGATCGGCGGCACGGTCGGCGACATCGAGGGCCTGCCGTTCTTCGAGGCGATCCGGCAGCTCGGGCAGGAGCTGCCGCGGGGCACCTGCTGCTACGTCCACCTGACGCTGCTGCCCTACATCCCGTCCGCCGGCGAGCTGAAGACCAAGCCGACCCAGCACTCCGTGAAGGAGCTGCGCTCCATCGGCATCCAGCCCGACATCCTGCTCTGCCGCTGCGACCGGCCGATCCCGATGGACGAGCGGCGCAAGCTCGCGCTGTTCTGCAACGTCCGCCAGACCGCGGTCATCGAGGCCCTCGACGTGGCCTCGATCTACGAGGTGCCGCTCTCCTATCGGACCGCGGGCCTCGACCGGGAGGTGCTCGGCCATTTCGGCCTGGAGCACGGCGAGGAGCCGGATCTCGGCCGCTGGCAGACCATCGCCGAGCGCGTGCGCAATCCCGAGGGCGAGGTCTCGATCGCCATCGTGGGTAAGTACACGGGGCTGAAGGACGCCTACAAGTCGCTGACCGAGGCGCTGACCCACGGGGGCATCAGCCACCGGGTGAAGGTCAATCTCGAGTGGATCGAGGCCGAGGTGTTCGAGCGCGAGGATCCGGCGCCCTTCCTCGAAGGCCTCAACGGGATCCTCGTGCCGGGCGGCTTCGGCCAGCGCGGGGCCGAGGGCAAGATCCGGGCGGCCCGCTACGCCCGCGAGAAGCGCATCCCCTATCTCGGCATCTGCTTCGGCATGCAGATGGCGGTGATCGAGGCGGCCCGCTCGCTGGCCGGGATGCCGGAGGCCAACTCCACGGAGTTCGGCGACACCGCCGAGCCGGTGGTCGGCCTGCTCACCGAGTGGCTGCGCGGCAACGAGCTGGAGCGGCGCGCGGCGGCCGGCGATCTCGGCGGCACGATGCGGCTCGGCGCCTACGAGGCGAAGCTCGACCCCGAGTCCAAGATCGCCCAGATCTACGGGTCCGATCAGATCTCGGAGCGCCACCGCCACCGCTACGAGGTCAACATGGCCTATCGCGAGCGGCTGGAGGCCAAGGGCCTGCGCTTCTCGGGCGTGTCCCCCGACGGCCTGTTGCCCGAGACGGTGGAGCATGTCGGGCACCCGTGGTTCATCGGCGTGCAGTTCCATCCGGAGCTGAAGTCGCGCCCGTTCGAGCCGCACCCGCTGTTCAAGGGCTTCGTCGGCGCCGCGATCGAGCAGAGCCGCCTGGTCTGAGGCCGCGGCGGCGCGCCGCTGCTCGCGCGGCGGCCCGCGGCCCTATATCCTCGGTGCCGTGACCGAGATCCTCTTCTACCATATGCAGCGACAGCCCCTGGAGAAGGTGCTGCCGAACCTCGTCGAGCGCTCGCTGGACCGCGGCTGGCAGGCCGCGATCCAGGCGGCGAGCGAGGAGCGCCTGCAGGCGCTCGATGACCACCTCTGGACCTATTCCGACGAGAGCTTCCTGCCGCACGGCACCGACCGCGAGCCCGACGCCGCGAGCCAGCCGGTGGTGCTCACGCTCCGGGACGTGAATCCCAACACCGCCTCGATCCGCTTCCTGGTGGAGGGCGCCGACCTGCCGCCCGACGCCGGGCAGTACGAGCGGATCTGCATCCTGTTCGACGGGACCGACCAGGACGCGCTGCTGCGCGCCCGCGAGCAGTGGAAGCAGGCCAAGGATGCCGGTCACGCGGTGGCCTACTGGCAGCAGGACGAGTCCGGACGCTGGAACAAGAAGGCTTGATGGTGGCCCCCCACGCACGTCTCGGGCGCGCCGCGCTCGCCCTCGCCCTGGCTCTCGCCGCGCCCCCGGCCACCCTCGCCCAGGACGCGCCGCACGGCCATCCCGCGGAGAGCAAACCGGCGCAGCGCGGACCTGAGGGGCGCCGCCTGCCGCCCGATTCGACGACCAAGCAGAGCGAGACGCTGCCGGACGGCCGGACCCTCGACTTCACCGCCACCGCCGGCAGCCTGCCCCTCGTCGACGAGGCGGGCAAGCTGCAGGCCGAGATCGCCTACGTCGCCTACACGATGGCGCCGCAGGCCGGCCGGGAGCGTTCCGTCACCTTCGCGGTCAATGGCGGCCCGGGCGCCGCCTCGGCCTATCTCAATATCGGGGCGATCGGGCCCTGGCGGCTGCCGGTCGGCGGCGACAGCATCAGCCCGTCGCAGCCGGTGACGCTGACGCCCAACGACGGGACGTGGCTCGGCTTCACCGATCTCGTCTTCCTCGACCCCGTGGGGACCGGGTATAGCCGGGCCGCGGACGGGAACGGCAAGGCCTACTGGTCGATCGATTCCGACGCCTCGACCCTGGCGGCGACCATCGCGCGCTACCTGCGCGTCAACGACCGCATGGCGAGCCCGAAATTCTTCGTCGGCGAGAGCTACGGCGGCTTCCGCGGCCCGCTGATCGCCGAGAAGCTCCAGGAGGAGATCGGCGTCGGCCTGTCTGGCATGGTGCTGCTCTCGCCGGTGCTCGATTTCGCGTGGCTGGAGACGCCGCGTGCCAATCCGTGGGGCTACGTGCTGAAGCTGCCCTCGCTGGCGGCGGGCGCGCTCGAGCGGGCCGGCACGGTGCCGACGCCAACCCTGCTCGGCGACGCGGAGGCCTATGCCTCGGGCCCGTACCTGAGCGACCTGCTCAAGGGGCCGAGCGACACGGCCGCCGTCGCCCGGATGACCGAGAAGGTCGCGCCCCTCGTCGGTCTCCACCCCGCCCTGGTGCGTGCCCAGGCGGCGCGCCTCTCGACCCGGAGCGTCCAGCGCGAGATCGACCGCGCCGAGGGCCGCGTGACCAGCGCCTACGACACCGGCATCACCGGCTGGGACCCGAACCCGGACGCCGCCCAGTCGAGCTTTGAGGATCCCCAGCTCACCGCCCTCCAGGCACCGCTGACGAGCGCGATGCTCGACCTCTACGCGCGGACGCTGAAATGGCCGGTGACCAACATGCGCTACGAGCTCCTGAACAACGCCGTCAATCGCGGCTGGAACTGGGGCTCGGGCCGGCAGGCGCCCGAGGTCCTGTCGAACCTGAAGGGCGATCTGGCGCTCGACGGGCACCTGCGCGTCCTCGTGGCGCACGGCTTCACCGACCTGGTGACGCCCTACTTCGCCTCGAAGCTCCTGCTGGCGCAGGTCCCCGCCTACGCCGCCGGCCGCCTGAGCCTCGCGGTCTATCCGGGCGGGCACATGTTCTACACGCGTCCGGATTCGCGCGCCGCCTTCCGGACGGACGTGGAGCGGATGTACACGGACGCCCTGAAGGTGCGCGACGCCGGCTCGACCCGTCCGGCCGGAGCCCCCGCCGAGCATCTCCGGACGGCGCCGTAGCGCCTCCGGCCCGCCAAGCCGGTCACGCGTCGTCGAAGGCGAGGGCCTCGGCCGGGTAATCCACCATCGTCCGGCGCTGCGCGTCGGTGTTCTGCCACTCGCCGACCTTCATGTAGCGGCCCTCGAGATCGCGGACCTCGACCACCTTCCCGATGGTGGGGATCGACTGGAAGCCCTGCGGCCAGTTCGACGCGAAGTAGAAGATCTGCTCGACGTGGTCCGAGAGGTGGCAGATCCCCGGCCCGAAGGTCCCCAGCCCGAAGACGAGGTAGCGGCCGTTCACCAGCGCCGCGACGTCGGAGATCAGCGACTCGCTCTGGATCTCCACCGGCAATCCGCGCCGCTCGGCGTACGCCTCCACCTCGGCGATGACCGGGTTCAGTCTGTTCTCGAAGACGAGCTTGACCGAGCGGATCCGGCCCTCGGCCAGGAGCCGGTCGATGACCATCCGGTAGAACGCGAAGGGCGGCTGCGGATAGTGCGGATCGACCCAGGTGCTGAAGATGTCGCCCGACCGGATGTGGATCAGGAGCTGGTCGTCGGGCTTCACCGGGAAGCTCTTCGGCAGGCCGTTGAACAGCGGCCGGATCACGCTCTGCACGATCGCGCGCGAATCCGTCGGCCCCCGCAGCGCGGTCACGCGCTCGAACTGCGTCGGGTCGAAATACAGGCCCGACAGGAAGTAGCCGTCCGCCGGCAGCGGCTCGTCCGGCGGGATGAAGGTGATGCCGTCGCAGGTCAGCCGCTCGGTCAGGAAGATCACCTTGCTGCGGTCGACCTTGGGCACCTTGATGTACTTCAGGTTGAGCGCCTTCGCGATGGACACCGCGATGATGTACTGGACGAGGCAGTTGCCGAAGGCGCCGTTCTCGAACAGCGACAGGCCGACCAGGGCGTGGCTGGCGCGGTCGGGCGCCGACTGGAGCGCGTAGGTGACGTAGACGTTGGCGCCGGGCGTCTCGTTCAGGAGCGTCACGTCGAGGCCGAGCATCGCCCGCAGCGCGATCAGGTCGACCGCGGCCTCGTCGGCGCGGATGCCGATGCCGGCGATCCGGGCCGGTTCGGGCGCGGCGATCCGGACCGCGCGCGCCCAGGCCCGCTCGTCGGGGACGATCGCGGCGACGAGGGCGTCCGGGGTCGCGGTCCAGCCGGCGAGGTCCGGCTCGGCCCACGTCACGCCGTCCTGCGAGACCGCCACCGCGACGTCGCCGGGCTCCGCGGGAACCGCCCCCTCCCCCGGCCGCAGGGCGACGGAATGGATCGGGAAGCGGCCGCCGAGGTCGACCTCGAGCCACGTCGTTCCCGTGCCCGCATCGGAGACGATCCGCGGCTCACGGCCTGCCGCGAGATCGACGAGAACCGGGGTCGGATCGTCTGTCGGGGCCATCGGGTCTCCGGGAGTTCAGCGCCCGCGCCGGGGCCGGGCGGGTATCGGGTGCGGCGGTGCCCGCTCCGGGGCGCGGCCGTCAAGCCCGCCCCGATCGCGGGGCGGGCGCGGGAAACGGCCGCGATCCGGCGCCGCTCCGTTGTGTCCCGGCGGTCATGCGTCTACAACGGTCCGGCGACGGTGCCCCGGAGACGGGGTGAAAAGGGAATGCGGTGAGGGGTTTGAAGCCCCGATTCCGCGGCTGCCCCCGCAACTGTGAGCGGCGAGCGCCCGCCAAGCGCCACCGGAGCGATCCGGGAAGGCGGTGGGCGCGCCGAGCCGCGAGCCAGGAGACCTGCCGTCGCGACAGGATCCCGCAATGCCGCCGGTGGGGCGGCTGGAGACGCTTCTGATGACGACGCAAACCCTCGCCCCCGTCGCCGCCGGCACCCGCGCGTCGGAGCGCCCGATCGCCGTCGCGCTCGCGGCCGTGCTGGGCCTCGGCCTGCTGTTCATGGCGGGCTTCTCGCCGGCGATCGCGCTCCACAACGCGGCGCACGACTTCCGCCACACCCAGAACTTCCCCTGCCACTGACGTCCCCGGACCAGGGATGATCATCCGGCTCCTGTCGGCGGCCCTCGCCGCCGGCTTCTTCGCGGCTGCCATCGTGACGGGCCTCGAATTCACGCTGACCTCGCCGCTGATCGTCGCGGCCGAGCGCTACGAGCAGCAGGAGGCGCCGAACCGGGCTGCCAAGGCGCTCCCGATCAAGGCGTTCCCGATCGTGCTCGCCCATGCCGGGCACGACCACGCCGCGCCCGACGCCGCGCCGGAATGGCAGCCCGCGCCCGGCCTGCCGCGGATGGCCTTCACCGGGCTCGCGACCCTTGTGGGCGGCGTCGGCTACGCGCTGCTGCTCGGCGCGGTGATGCTCGCCTGCGGCCGGGAACCCACGCCGCAGGTCGGCCTCGCCTTCGCGGTGGCCGCCTTCGCCAGCGTCGCGCTCGCGCCGGGTCTCGGCCTGCCGCCGGAACTGCCCGGCAGCGCGGCGGCCCCGCTCGCGACGCGGCAGGCGTGGTGGGTGATGACCGCCGCGGCGACCGGCATGGGGCTCTACCTGATCACGATTCGCCGCGCGCTGATCACGATCCTCGGGGGGCTCGTCCTGATCATCGCCCCGCACGTCGTCGGCGCCCCGCAGGCGCCCGAGGCCGCGTCCGAACTTCCGGCGGCGCTCGCCGCGCAATTCGCCGCGCGGTCGCTCGCCATCAGCTTCGTGTTCTGGATCCTGATCGGGCTGGGGCTCGGCTGGGCGTGGCAGGCCTTCGCCCGCGGCGCGGATCGGGGAGCGGCCCGTGCCTGAGACCGTTCTCTACGTCTGCACCACCTGCCGCCGGCCGGACGACGACCCCGACGGGCCCCGCGCCGGGGCCCGCCTGCTGGAGGCGCTCCGGGCGCGGAGCGGCGCCACGCCGGACCTGCGGGTCGAGGCGGTGGAGTGCCTGTCGGTCTGCAAGCGGCCCTGCACCGTGGCGGTCGCCGCGGCCGACCGCTGGACCTACGTCTACGGCGACATGGATCCCGCCGCCTCGGCCGAGATCATCCTCGGCGGGCTCGCGGCCTACGCGGCGACCCCGGACGGCATCGTGCCCTGGCGCGAGCGTCCGGAGGCGTTCCGCAAGGGCGTGATCGCCCGCATTCCCCCTTTCCCAGAACCCCGCCCGGTCCCCGCCGGCACCCTGGAGCCCGCGGAATGACCCTCGTGAACAAGATCCCCTGCACCATCGTCACCGGCTTCCTCGGGGCCGGCAAGACGACCCTCGTCCGCCACGTGGTCGAGAACGCCAAGGGGCGCCGCCTCGCGATCCTGGTGAACGAGTTCGGTGATATCGGCTTCGACAAGTCCTTCCTGGCGGCCTGCGGCGTCGAGGGCTGCACCGAGGACGCCATCGTCGAGCTGCCGAACGGCTGCATCTGCTGCACGGTCGCGGACGATTTCGTGCCGGCGCTGGAGACCCTTCTCGGCCGCGCCGAGCCGCCGGAGCACATCCTGATCGAGACCTCGGGCCTCGCCCTGCCGAAGCCGCTGGTCCAGGCATTCCAGTGGCCGGCGATCCGCTCGCGGGTGACCGTCGACGGCGTGGTCGCGGTGGTCGACGGCCCGGCGGTGGCCTCGGGCGCCTTCGCGGAGGACCCGGAGGCCCTCGCGGCCCAGCGCGCCGCCGACCAGTCGGTCGACCACGACAACCCCCTGGAGGAGGTGTTCGAGGACCAGCTCCTCTGCGCCGACCTCGTGGTCGTCAACAAGGCCGACCTGATCGACGCCGCGACGCGGGCGCGGGTCCGCGCCGAGGTCGAGGGGCACCTGCCCCGCGCAGTGAAGGTGGTCGAGACCGAGAACGGCGCCATCGACCCGCGGGTGCTGCTCGGTCTCGGCGCGGCCGCCGAGGACGACCTTGACGCCCGCCCCTCGCACCACGGCGAGGGCGAGGACCACGACCACGACGATTTCGAGACGGTCGCGCTGCCGGTGCGCCCGGCGGTGACCGCGGGGGATCTCGCGGCCCGGGTCGAGGCGGCGGCCGAGGCCGCCGGCGTCCTGCGCATCAAGGGCTTCGCCGAAGTCGAGGGCAAGCCGATGCGCCTCGTGGTGCAGGGTGTCGGCCGGCGCGTGACCCATCATTTCGACCGCCCCTGGCGGGCCGGGGAAGCCCGCGACGGGACGTTGGTGGTGATCGGCCTCAAGGGCTTCGACAAGAACGCCGTCGCGGCGGCCCTCGCGGGATGAGGCCGGTCGCGCACGCCCGCCCGGACTCGCTCTAGGGGTCGCCGCGGTGCACCTCGTGCGCATCGATTCCGTCTCCCTCGACGAGGGCGAGGCGGCCGTGGATCTCGGGCAGGAGCCCGGCGACCTCGTGGTGCTGTCCTTCACCGACAGCGACCTCGCGTCGGTCGGGCAGGCCCACGCCGCGGAGCCCGGCCTGCCAAGCCTGCGGCTCGCGAAGCTCGCCAGGCTGCGGCACCCGCTCTCGGTCGACCTCTACGTCGAGCGTGTCGTGGCGCGCGCCAAGGTCGTGGTGATCCGCTGCCTGGGCGGCCTCGATTACTGGCGCTACGGGATCGAGCGCTGCGCCGAGGCCGCGCGGGCGCACGGCGTCGTCCTCGCGGTCCTGCCGGGCGACGACCGGCCGGATCCGCGCCTCGCCGCCTTCTCCACCGATCCCGACCTCGCCGGGCAGCTCGACGCCTATTTCCGGGCTGGCGGCCCCGACAATTTGCGGCGGATGCTGCGGCGCCTGGCGGTTCGCCTGGGCGCCGACGGACCGGTCGAGCCGCCCGTGCCGCTCCCGCGCGGCTTTCCCTGGTGCCCCGGCTGCGGAGTTCTTCCCCTCGAGGCAGCCCTCGCCGCGGCCGGGACCGCGGTCCCGCTCGCCGGAGCGCGCAGTGCGGCGGAGCCCGTCGCGCTCCTGCTGATCTACCGCTCCGCCGTGCTCGGCGGCGACACCGGCCCGTTCGTCGCCCTCGCCGCCGCCCTGCGGGCGCGCGGGATCGGCGTGCTCCCGATGGCCGTGTCGAGCCTGAAGGAGCCGCAGGCCGCCGCCGCGGTCGCCGCTGCCGTGCGCGCGCGCAGGCCCGACCTCGTGATCGCCGCCACCGCCTTCTCGGCCCGCGAGGACGAGACCGGTTTCGTGCTCGACGGCGGCGACTGCCCGGTTCTCCAGGCCTTCACGGTCGGCTCGCCCCGCGCGGCCTGGGAGGCCTCCGCCCGCGGTCTCGGCGCGGCCGATCTCGCCATGCAGGTCGCGCTGCCGGAATTCGACGGCCGGCTCTCGGGCTTCCCGATCTCGTTCAAGGAGGAGAGCGCCGAGATCGCCGGCTTCGCCGAGCGGCGCGCCGTGCCCTACGAGGCCGGCATCGCCGCACTCGCCGACCGGGCCGCGGGATGGCTGCGGCTGGCCGCCCTGCCCCGGGCGGCGCGTCGCGTCGCCCTGGTCCTGTCCGACTATCCCGCCCGAGGCGGCCGGGCCGGGTTCGCGGTCGGCCTGGACACGCCCGCGAGCGCCCGCGCGATCGCCGCCGACCTCGCGGCCGCGGGCTACGCGGCGGGCGCGCTTCCGGAGCCCGGAGCGCTGATGGCGGCGCTCACGGACGGCCCGGCCGCGTTCCGGGTGCCGCTCGCGGCCTACGCGGCGTGGTGGCGCACGCTCTCCGAGGACGTCCGCGCCGCCGTGACCGACAGCTGGGGCGAGGCCGAGGCGGACCCGGCCTGCGTCGACGGCGCCTTCCGGTTCCGGATGGTCCGGGACGGCGGCCTCGCGGTCTTCCTCCAGCCCGACCGCGGCCGCGACCCCGATCGCAAGACCGGCTACCACGACCTCGACCGCGCCCCGACCCACGCCTACCTGGCCTTCCATCTCGGCCTGCGGCAGCAATTCGACGCCCTGGTGCAGCTCGGCACGCACGGCACCGCGGAGTGGCTGCCGGGCAAGGCCGTCGCCCTGTCGCCCGCCTGCTTCCCGGCGCTCTGCGTCGGCGGGCTGCCGGTGATCTACCCGTTCATCGTCGACGACCCGGGCGAGGCCGCGCCGCTCAAGCGCCGCCTCGGCGGGATCGCGCTCGGGCACCTGACGCCCGACACCGCCGTCCACGCGCTGACACCCGAGGCGGCCCGGCTCCGCGAGCTGGTGGAGGAGTATTCGGCGGCCAGCGTCCTCGACCCCCGCCGCGCCGACCTCATCGCCCGCGCCATCCTGGAGGAGGCTGCGGCGTCCGGACTGCTGGACGGTGCCGGGATCGGCGCGGACACGCCGATGGACGAGGCGCTGACGCGGCTCGACGCCCATCTCTGCGATCTCGGCGAGACCGTCTTCCGCGACGGACTGCACGTCTTCGCCCGCGCTCCGGACGAGGCCGCGGAGGCCGTCGCGGCGAGCGCGGACTCCGAGCGGGCCGGCCTGCTCGCGGCCCTCGACGGGCGGTTCGTCCGGCCGGGCCCCTCGGGTTCGCCGTCGCGCGGGCGGGCGGACGTGCTCCCGACCGGGCGCAACCTCGCGACCCTGGACCCGCGGGCCATCCCGAGCCGCGCCGCCGCGCTCCTCGGCGAGAAGGCCGCCATCGCCGTGGTGACCCGCTACCTCCAGGACGAGGGCGCCTATCCGGCCCGGATCGTCATGGATCTCTGGGCCTCGCCGACCCTGCGCACCGGTGGCGAGGACGTGGCCCACGCCCTGGCCCTGATGGGCGTGCGGCCGGTCTGGGACCATTCCAGCACCCGCGTCACCGGTTTCGAGATCCTGCCCCTCGCCATGCTGGACCGGCCGCGGATCGACGTCACCGTCCGCGTCTCCGGCGCGTTCCGCGACACCTTCCCCGACACGCTGGCGCTGCTCGACCGCGCCGCCCGCGCCGTGGCGGACCGGGACGAGGCCGACGACGAGAATCCCCTCGCGGCGGCGCGCCGGCGGGGCGACGCGTCGGTGCGCGTCTACGGGGCCGCGCCCGGCCGCTACGGCGCCGGCACCGCCGCCACGGCCCTCGACGGCGCCTGGGACGGCCGCGCCGACCTCGGCCGCGCCTACCTGGCCGCGAGCGGCCACGCCTACGGCGACCGCGAGGGGCCCGACGCCGATTTCGCCGCCCGCGTCGCGGCGGCCGACGCCTATCTCCACGCCTTCGACGTGGCCGAGCGCGACCTGTTCGACGGCGACGCCGCCGTCGACGCGATGGGCGGTTTCGCGGCGGCCGCGGCCCTGGAGGGGGCGAGCCCCGCCCTCTACAGCCTCGACGTGTCGGTCCCGGAACGGCCGAAGGCGCGGACGGCCCGCGAGGACGCGGCCCGCCTGATCCGCGGGCGCCTCGCCGATCCCCGCTGGATCGCGGCCCAGCTGCGCCACGGTTACCGGGGGGCGCAGGAACTCGCCCAGGGGCTCGACGCGGTCTTCGTCCTGGCCGCCGCGAGCGACGCGGTGACGGATGCGGGCTTCGAGGCGCTCTACGCGGCCTGGATCGCCGACGCCGAGGTGTTCGAGCGCCTGCGCGCCGCCAATCCCGCCGCGGCCCGCGCGATCCTGGAGCGGTTCGACGAGGCCCGGGATCGCGGCCTCTGGCACAGCCGGCGCAACGCCCTCCCGGCCGACGCCCTGATGCGCGAGGCCGCCGAGTGAGCGCGGCCCTGCATCGGCGCGCCCTGCCCAAGGCGCCGGCCCGCCGGGGCTGGTGCCCCGGTCTGACGCGTCCCATGCCGACGGGCGACGGCCTGCTCGCGCGCGTCCACCCGCCGCTTGGGATCCTGACCCTCGATCAGGCCCGCGCCGTGGCGGAGGGCGCGCGGCTCTTCGGGAACGGGCACCTGGATCTCACCGCCCGGGCCAATCTCCAGATCCGCGGCGTCTCCGAGGCGACGCGCGCGCCGCTGGCCACCTGGCTCGCGGCCCGAGGGCTCGGCGACGTGCGCGCCGATGGCGGCCCCCAGCGCCTGACGCTCACGAGCCCCCTGGCCGGCCACGACCCGAACGAGACGATCGACGTGCCGGCCCTCGCCCGGGCGATCGAGACCGCGGGGCTCGCGATCCCGGGGTTGCCGGCCAAGACCCTGGTCGCTGTCGAGGGCCGCCCCGGCCGGGCGCTGCCGGAAGCGGATTTCTGCGTCGTCGCCGAGGGACCCGGCCGCGTCGCGATCGCGGTCGCGCACGGTGAGACCTCGCGGACGCTCCTCCGCTGCGCGGACGACGCGGCGCCCGGCCACGTGGCGGCCCTGCTCGGCGCCTTCGCGCGGACCGGTCGGCGCCGGATGCGCGACCTGTCGGACGGCGAAATGACCGTGCTGACCGAGGTACTTCCGGCAGAAAAAACTCTCGTCGCATCGGCGCAGGCGCACCGGGGCTTCGCTCCGGAGCGGGAGCCGGCGCGTCCGGCGGGCGGAGGCGACCTCCGGAGCGTCGCCGTCGACGCGCCCTTCGGGCGCTGTACTGCCGACGCCCTCGACCGGATCGCGGCTACGGCAGCGGCGATCGGGTCCGACGAGATCCGCCTCTCGCCCACGCGCGGCTTCGTGCTGCTGGTGCCGGCCACCGCCTCCGACGCGACGGCAGCCGCGACGGCGGCGCTCGCGGCGGAGTTCATCGTCGTCCCCGACGATCCGCGGCGCGCGATCGCGGCCTGCACGGGGGCGCCGGGCTGCGCCTCCGGATCGACCCCCACGCTCGCGGACGCGGCCCGCCTCGCGGCGGCGTTCGGCACCCTGGCGGCCGCGGGCCATGCCGCGCACGTCTCGGGCTGCGCCAAGGGCTGCGCGCGGCCGGGTGCGGCGGACCTGACCCTCGTCGGCCGCGACGGCCTCTACAGCGTGGTGATCGGGGGCGCGCCCGGCGATGAGCCGGCGATGGATCTCCCTATCGAGGCCGTGCTGGAGCGGCTAGGAAGGGCCGAGATCGACGGGCTCTCCGCCGCATTCGCGCCGGAGATCACCCCTTCGGCATGCGGGAGGACCAGGAGACCGGCATGAGCGCGAGCCAGAACGCCCTGCGCCAGACAGGATCGGAGCCGGCCGCGGCCCACGAGTCCCCGTCCCGCTACGACTACATCCGCGACGGCGGCGCGATCTACGCGCGCTCCTTCGCGATGATCCGCGCCGAGGCCGATCTCGGGCGCTGGTCGGGCGCCGCCGAGCGCGTCGTCGTCCGCATGATCCACGCCTGCGGCATGACTGACCTGCCGGCCGACGTGGAGATGGCACCGGACTTCGCCGCGGCCGGCGTCGCGGCCTTGCAGGCCGGCGCGCCGATCCTGTGCGACGTCCGCATGGTCGCCGACGGCGTCACCCGGGCGCGGCTGCCGGCCGGCAACGAGGTGATCTGCACCCTGGGCGACCCGCGCGTGCCGGACCTCGCCAAGAGCCTCGGCACGACCCGCTCCGCGGCCGCCATGGAGCTGTGGCGGGAGCATCTCCCGGGCAGCGTCGTGGCGGTGGGCAACGCCCCGACCGCCCTGTTCCGCCTCTTGGAGCTGCTCGATGCCGGCGTGGCACCGCCCGCCGCGGTGATCGGCATTCCGGTCGGCTTCGTCGGCGCGGCGGAGTCGAAGGAGGCCCTGGCGCGGGACGGCCGCGTGCCGTTCGTAGTCGTGCACGGACGGCGCGGCGGCAGCGCCATGACGGCCGCGGCGGTCAACGCGCTCGCCAGCGAGGTCGAGTGATGGACGGTTTCGAGCGCCTCGACGGCCCGACCGAGGAGATCCCCGCGGCCGCGGTGACGGGCACGCTCTACGGCGTCGGGATGGGCCCGGGCGATCCGGAGCTGCTGACCGTGAAGGCGCAGCGCATCCTGATGCGCGCGCCCGTGCTGGTGCATTTCTGCAAGCGCGGCCGGCGGGGCAACGCCCGCACCATCGCGGACGCGATCCTGCGCGACCCGGCCCGCGAGATGGCCCTCGCCTATCCCTACACGACCGAGATCCATCCCGAGCACCCGGACTACGTCGCGGCGCTGGCCGGATTCTACGACGAGGCGGCCGGGCAGCTCGCCGATCACCTGGGCGCCGGGCGCGACGTCGCGATCCTGTCGGAGGGCGATCCGTTCTTCTACGGCTCGTTCATGCACCTCTGGCGGCGCCTGAAGGACCGGTTCCCCGTGGAGGTGGTTCCGGGCGTCACCGGCATGTCGGGCTGCTGGACCCGGGCCGGCACGCCGATCACGTGGGGCGACGACGTCCTCACCGTCCTGCCGGCGACCCTGTCGCTCGACGCGCTGACCGAGCGCCTGCGCGGCACGGACGCGGCCGTGGTGATGAAGCTCGGGCGGCACCTGCCGAAGGTCCGGGCCGCCCTGTCGGCCGCCGGGCTGCTCGCGCGCGCGGTCTACGTGGAGCGCGGCACGATGGCGGGCGAGCGGGTCGTGATGCTGGCCGACAAGGCCGACGACGACGCGCCCTACTTCTCGATGGTGCTCCTGCCCGGAGAGGGCCGGCGACCGTGAGCGGAAGCCTCACCGTCGTCGGCCTCGGGCCGGGCGACGCGGCCCTGCTGACCGAGTCGGCCCGCCGGGCGCTGGACGCGGCGGAGGACGTCGTCGGCTACTTCCCCTACGTGGCCCGCGTGCCCGAGCGGCCCGGCCTCGTCCGGCACGCCAGTGACAACCGGGTGGAGGTCGACCGGGCGCGCCACGCGCTGCAGCTCGCCGCCTCCGGCCGCCGGGTCGCGGTCGTCTCCGGCGGCGATCCCGGCGTCTTCGCCATGGCGGCGGCGGTGTTCGAGGCGGTCGAGTACGGCGAGCCCGGCTGGCGCGACCTCGCCATCACGGTGGAGCCGGGCATCACCGCGATGCTCGCCGCCGCGGCCCGGCTCGGGGCACCGCTCGGCGGCGACTTCTGCGCGCTCTCGCTCTCGGACAACCTGAAACCCTGGCCGGTCGTGACCGCGCGGCTGGAGGCGGTGCTGCGCGCGGATTTCGTGGTGGCGCTCTACAACCCGATATCCACCGCCCGGCCCTGGCAGCTCGGGGCGGCGCTGGAGATCGCGGCCGGGATCCGCGCGCCCGAGACGCCGGTGATGTTCGCCCGCGCCGTCAGCCGGCCGGACGAGGCGATCCGCGTCGCGACCCTCGCCGAGGCGCCCGCGGTGCCGGCCGACATGGCCACGATGGTGATCCTGGGCGCCTCGACGACGCGGCTGATCCCGCGCGCGGGCCGGGCGCCCTTCGTCTACACGGCCCGCAAGGTCGAGGGATCGGCGTGATCGCCCGCGTCCAGCCAGTCGCGCGCGCCGGCGGCGTCCGCGACGCTCGGCACGTCGGGCTTGCCCGGCCGACGCACCATCACGACCGGGATTCCGAGGCCGCGCGCCGCCGCGATCTTGCCGTAGGTCGCCGCGCCGCCCGCGTTCTTGCTGACCACGATCTCGATCCGGCTCGCCCGCATCAGGGCCGTCTCGGACGCGGCGTCGAACGGTCCGCGCGCCTCCAGGGCGGTCAGATGCGGCACCGGCAGGATGCCGCCCAGCGGCTCGACCGTCCGCGCCAAGTAGCTGTGCTGGGGCGCCGCCGCGAAGGCCCCGGCCTCCTGTCGACCGATCGTCAGGAACACGCGCCGGGGCTCGGGGCCAAGGGCGGCGACCGCCTCCTCCATCCCGTCGACCTCGACCCAGTCGTCGCCGGGCTCCCGGCTCCAGGCCGGCCTGCGGATCGCGAGGAGCGGCACGCCCGTCAGGGCCGCCGCGCGCGCGGCGTTGGCCGAGATCCGCGCGGCGAACGGGTGGGTCGCGTCGATCAGGCGGGTGATCGCCTCGGCCTCCAGGTAGCGGGCGAGGCCCTCGGCGCCGCCGAACCCGCCGATCCGGGTCGGGACCGGCTCGGGCTTCGGCGCCGCCGTCCGTCCCGCCAGCGAGAGGGTCACGGCGCGATCCGCCTGCCCCGCGAGCGACCGCACCAGGGCGCTCGCCTCGCCGGTCCCGCCGAGGATCAGGATCCGCATCGTGCCGGTGATCGGGAGCGGCGTGTTCATAAGCGCCTTGTCCATGAGCGCTGACCCGCTGTCGAGCGTCCCGTGGCTGTCGATCGTCGGGATCGGCGAGGACGGCCGGGCCGGACTGACGCCGTCCGCCGCCGCCGCGCTCGACGCCGCCCGCGTGGTCTACGGAGGCCGGCGCCACCTCGCCCTCGCCGGGCCGCTCGACGCGGAGACGCAGCCCTGGCCGAGCCCGATCCACGAGGCCTATCCAGAGATCCTGGCGCGGCGTGGCCGGCCGACCTGCATCCTCGCCACGGGCGACCCGTTCCACTACGGCATCGGCGCCGAGATCGCCCGGCTGGTGCCGGCGGACGAGATCCGCGCCTTCCCGCAGCCTTCGGCCTTCAGCCTCGCCTGCGCCCGGCTCGGCTGGCCGCTCGCCGAGTGCGCCCTGGTCACGCTCCACGGTCGCGCACTGACCCGGATCGTTCCGCATCTCCAGCCGGGTGCGCGGCTCCTCGTCCTGTCGTGGGACGGCACGACGCCCGGCGCCCTTGCCGCCCTGCTGCGCGACCGGGGCTTCGGCGCGTCGACGCTGACGGTGCTGGAGGCGATGGGCGGGCCGCGCGAGCGCGTCCGGCCGCTCCGCGCCGACGCGTTCGACGGCGCCGACTTCGATCCGCTGAACACGGTGGCGCTCGCGGTGGCGGGTGCCGGCCGCGCCCTGCCCCTCGCGCCAGGCCTCGACGACGACCTGTTCGAGAATGACGGGCAGCTGACCAAGTCCGAGATCCGGGCCCTGACCCTGTCGGCGCTGCGCCCGCATCCGGGACAGCATCTCTGGGATGTCGGTGCGGGCGCCGGCTCGATCGCGATCGAGTGGATGCTGCGCCACCCGAGCCTGCGCGCCACCGCGATCGAGGGAAGGCCGGACCGCGTCGAGCGGATCCGCCGCAACGCCGTCGCGCTCGGCGCCCCGGACCTCGCCGTCGTCGCCGGCACGGCGCCGGGCGCGCTCGCCGGCCTGCCCGCGCCGAACGCGGTTTTCATCGGCGGCGGCGTCTCGGAGCCGGGGGTCCTCGCGACCGTGCTGGCAGCGCTGCCGGGCGGCGGTCGCTGCGTCGCCAACGCCGTGACCCTCGAGGGCGAGGCCGCGCTGCTCGCGGCCTTCGCGGCGCATGGCGGGAGCCTGCGCCGCTACGGCGTGGAGCGGGCGAGCCCGGTCGGGGGAATGCACGGCTGGCGCCCGGCCATGACGGTGATCCAGTGGGCCTGGACCAAGCCGTGACCGGAGCGCTGGTCGCCGGCATCGGGTTCCGCCGGGGCACCGAGGCCGAGGAGATCGCGGAGTTGATCGAGCGCGCTCTCGTCCTGGTCGGCGCCGCGCGGTCGAGCCTCGCGGCCGTGGCCACGGCGGACGACCGGGCGTCGGACCCGGCGATCCGCGCGGCGACGGCCCGGTTCGGCCTGGCACCGCATTCCATCGCCGCCGCCGCGCTGGAGGCCCGCGACGCCGAGGTCGTCACCCGCTCGGCGCGGATCGAGCGCCTGCGCGGCGTCGGCTCGCTGGCCGAGGCGGCGGCCCTCGCCGGCGCGGGGCCCCGGAGCCGCCTCGCCCTGCCCCGGATCGCGAGCGGCGGCGCCACTTGCGCCCTGGCCGTCCGATACGACACGACACGGGAACCATGACCGTCCACTTCATCGGCGCCGGCCCCGGCGCGGCCGACCTGATCACGGTGCGCGGGCGCGACCGCATCGCCGCCTGTCCCGTCTGCCTCTACGCCGGGTCGCTCGTCGCCCCCGAGATCCTGGGCTGGTGCCCGCCCGGAGCGCGGATCGTCGACACCGCGCCCCTCGACCTCGACGCCATCCTGGCGGAGATCCGTTCGGCGCACGCGGCCGGCCAGGACGTGGCGCGCCTGCATTCCGGCGACCTGTCGATCTGGAGCGCCCTGGCCGAGCAGATGCGCCGGCTCGACGCGCTGGCCATTCCCTACACGGTGACGCCGGGTGTCCCCGCCTTCGCGGCCGCGGCCGCGCTGCTGCGCCGGGAGCTGACGGTCCCGGGCGTTGCCCAGACCGTGGTCCTGACCCGCACCTCCGGGCGGGCGAGCGCCATGCCCGAGCGGGAGACGCTGGCGGCCTACGCGGCCACCGGCGCGACCCTGGCGATTCACCTGTCGATCCACGTCGTCGAGGCCGTCGCCGCCGAGCTGATCCCCTTCTACGGCCCGTCCTGCCCGGCGGCGGCGGTGTTCCGAGCCTCCTGGCCGGACGAGCGGGCACTCGTGGGCGATCTCGCCGCGCTGCCCGGGCTCGTCGCGAAGGCCGGTCTGGAGCGCACCGCCCTGATCCTGGTCGGACCGGCGCTGAGCGCCGCGGAGTTCCGCGAGAGCGCCCTCTACGCGCCCGACTACGACCGGCGCTACCGGCCCGGCGGCATGGTGGGGTCGCGGTCGTGAGCGCCCCCGGCCTCCTCGTCGCGGCGCCGCGCTCCAGCTCCGGCAAGACGACCGTCGCCCTCGCGCTCATGCGCGCCCTCACCCGGCGCGGCCTGCGGGTGCGCGGCGCGAAGTGCGGCCCGGACTACATCGATCCGGCCTTCCACCACGCCGCGACCGGCCATCCGAGCTTCAACCTCGACAGCTTCGCCATGGCGCCGCCGCTCCTCGACGCGCTGGCGGGCGCGACGGCGGCGGCGGCCGATCTGCTGATCGCCGAGGGGTCCATGGGCCTGTTCGACGGCGTCCGGGCGGCCGAGAACCGCACCGGGGCGAACGCCGACATCGCCGCGCGCTACGGCTGGCCGGTGGTGCTCGTGGTGGACGTGTCGGGCGCGGCGCAATCGGCGGCCGCCGTGGCGCTCGGCTGCAAGCTCTACGATCCCCGCATCCGGATCGCCGGCGTGATCCTCAACAAGGTGGCGAGCGCCCGTCACCGGCGCCTCGTCGAAGCCGGCATGGAGCGCGCGGGGCTGCCGGTGCTCGGCGCGCTGATGCGCGACGCGCAGCTCGTCCTGCCCGAGCGCCACCTGGGGCTCGTGCAGGCCGGCGAGACCGCGGATCTCGCCGCGCGCCTCGACAGGCTCGCCGACCTCGCGGAGGCGGGCATCGACCTCGACGCCGTGACGGCCTGCGCGAGCGGCACCGTACCGCCCTCCGGTGGCCGCCTGCCCCGGCCGCCCGGACAGCGCGTGGCGGTCGCGCGGGACGCGGCGTTCAGCTTCCTCTACCCGCATCTCGAGACCGGGTGGCGGATGGCCGGCGCCGAGCTCGTGCCGTTTTCGCCCTTGGCCGACGAGGGACCGCCCGAGGATTGCAACGTCTGCTGGCTGCCGGGCGGCTATCCGGAACTGCACGCGGGCCCGATCGCCGGCGCGACCCGCTTCCTGGACGGGCTGCGCCGCTTCGCGCGGACCCGGCCGGTCCACGGGGAGTGCGGCGGCTACATGGTCCTGGGCGAGACGTTGCAGGATGCCGACGGAGCGACCCATGCCATGGCCGGACTGCTGCCGGTCGCGACCTCGTATCACCGGCGCAAGCTGCATCTCGGCTATCGCGTCGCGCAACTCTGCGAATCCGGCCTGCTCGGCGCCGCGGGCACGCGCCTCGTCGGCCACGAATTCCACTACGCCAGCGAACTCTCGCCGATCGCGCCGGAGGAAACGGCGCTCGCCCGCGTGACGGATGCCGAAGGTGTCGATCTGGGACTGGCCGGCCACCGGGTCGGACCCGTCACCGGCAGCTTCTTCCACCTGATCGCGACCGATCCGCCGTGACGCCGGGCTCGGCGCAGCCGCTTCGAAGGTCCCCGAGGTGAAGCCTGTTTCGCGCGCCGGTCAGGCCGGATCCGTCGTCGGCGCGGTTGCGCCCCGGTTCTGCGCGAGTCGCGCGGCGCTGCGGACCAGCGCGAGCACGTCGCGGCGCATCTGCTCGTCCTCGATCTGGGCGTAGGCGCGCAGCAGCTCGATGGCGCCGTGGGCGCTGAGGAAGCCGAACACGTCCTCCTGCGCGTTCTCGCGCGGCTCGTTCTCCTCGAAGAACGCGGAGACCGGAACCTCGAGGAGGCGCGCGATCTCGCGCAGCCGGCCGGCCCCGACCCGGTTCTGGCCCTTCTCGTATTTCTGAACCTGCTGGAAGGTCACGCCGACCGCGTTGCCCAGCGCGGTCTGGCTCATGCCGCGAGCCTTGCGCAGCGCTGTGATCCGGATGCCGACGAGGCGATCGACGTCCGTCGTCTGCTTCGGCATCGTCTGGCCGGAGGAATCCTTGTCCATGGCGTGGGCTGCATCCTCCTGCGGACGGGGTGTCTTCGCCTCGCTGTCGCGCCGCTTCACCGTCCGCCCCTTAGTCGCATGTCCTGCACGTCAGGTTGCCGGTACTCCGTGCCGATGTCCGGCTATAGCCCTGATCCCGACACAGGTGAACCGCGGCGCAGTAGGACACCAAGTTGTCAAGCTTCGCAAGTCGAAGGTTACATCTTCTAGTTTAAGCCCACACATCTTTGCAACATTGTTGCTCAAATGTCGACGTGGAGGTCAGGGCTGCTTTCGAGGTGCGCCTTGTCGCCGCGCGGCGGTACCCCTTAGGACCACAGGGGCATGTAGGTTCGGTACCGCGCAGGAGGCACGCATGTTCATCGCGATGAATCGCTTCAAGGTCGTTAAGGACGCGACGGCGGATTTCGAGGCCGTCTGGCTCGGGCGCGACAGCCACCTCGGCGAGATGCCGGGCTTCGTCGAGTTTCACCTGCTGCGCGGCCCCGAGCACGAGGACCACGTGCTCTACGCCTCGCACACGATCTGGCGATCGCGTGCCGATTTCGAGGCCTGGACCCGGTCCGAGCAGTTCCGCAAGGCGCATGGCCGCGTGCCCTCGACCAAGCCCCTGTATCTCGGCCACCCCCAATTCGAGGGTTTCGAGACGATCCAGACGGTCGGCGGGACGGCCGATGCGCGCCAGGACGCGGACGCCGTCTGAACGCGGCGGACCCCGGCCGCCCTTCGGCCGGGGTCATTCGAGGCGCCGATCCGGTTGAAACTGCGATGAAAGAAACCCGCGTGAATTGAAATAGCTCCGGCGAAAACGGTCCCCCGTCAAACCTCGCGACGGCCGGCTGCGCCGAACAGTCACTCAGCATTAACTATGTATTGCCTCCTCCGGAAGCAGGCCCTAACTCGCAGCGCTCATCCGCGACTGCGATCGTGAACCCGCCGGGCCCGCGGCTTGCTCCGTGACCGTCACCAGGCGGCGCTGAAACCTTTCGTGTCTCAGACTGGTACAGAGTCCGACTAAGACGGGACGTTGCGGGTCAGATGTTTCACGATCGGCTTCCGGAGACGTTTCAGGCGCTGCCGACCTCGGCGGAGCGCCGCCGCAATGTGTGGTCGGCCCTGCTGCCGCGCCGCGGCCGTGCGCTGGCACGCATCGCCCTGTCCATGACTCTCGCCGCCACCGACATCGCGGCGATCGTGGCGGTCACGCTGGGCCTCGAATGCGCCTACCAAGTCCTCGCGCAGGACGGCACGGTGTGGGCGGGTCTCGTCCGCGGCTCGCGGCTAACGGCGCTGCTGGCGCTGGTGATCGTCGCCACGAACGTCCTGCGCGAGGAGTACAGCCTCGAGAACGTGATGGCGCAGAAGCCGGGCGTCCAGCGGGTGGCCTCGCTCTGGCTGATCGCCTGGGCCGCCGTGCTCGTCGTCAGCTTCATGACGAAGACGACCAACGATTACTCGCGGCTCGTCTCGCTCGGGATCTTCGCCGCCGGCCTGCCGGTGCTCATCGCGGCGCGGGCCGCGGTGCGCCGGCTCGTGCGCGAGCGGCTGAGCGCGGGATCGGCCACCGCCAGCCGGATCCACCTCGTGGGCTACGAGGAGGACATCGCGCGCTTCTACGCCGGCAAGGAGGTCGACCAGCTCGGCTCGCGGATCATCGGGACGAGCTACCTGCGGCGGGTCGATCCCGGCGCCGACGCGGCCACGCGCCACGACCAGTTGCAGGAGGATCTCGACCTCGCCGTCTCCGTCGTCCGCTTCCTGCGGCCGGACGACGTCTTCGTGCTGGTGCCCTGGGCCGACACCGCGGAGGTCGAGCGCTGCATCGACGCCTTCCTGCGGGTGCCCTCGGCCCTCCACCTGCGTCCCGGCGCGGTCCTCGACCGGTTCCCGGACCTGCAGGTCGCCCGGGTCGGCGGCGTCTCGGGGATCAACATCGGCCGCCGTCCGCTGAACGTCGGCGAGGTCATGCTGAAGCGCGCCCTCGACCTGACGGTGGCGACCATCGCCCTGGTGTCGCTGTCGCCGCTGCTCGCCGCGATCGCGGTGGCGATCAAGCTCGACAGCCCCGGCCCGGTCTTCTTCCGGCAGAAGCGCTACGGCTTCAACCAGCAGCCGTTCGGCGTCTTCAAGTTCCGGTCGATGCGGGCGGATCCGAACGCCGCCTTCCGGCAGGCGACCCGCAACGACAGCCGCATCACCCGGATCGGCGCGATCCTGCGCCGGACGAACCTCGACGAGCTGCCCCAGCTGATCAACGTCCTGCGCGGAGAGATGTCGCTGGTCGGCCCCCGGCCGCACGCTTTGGCGCACGATCGGAGCTTCGAGCGCCGCATCGCCCTCTACGCCCGCCGGCACAACGTGAAGCCCGGGATCACCGGCTGGGCCCAGGTCAACGGCTACCGCGGCGAGACGCAGACCGACCTCGCCATGGAGCGGCGCGTCGCCTGCGACCTGCACTACATCGACAACTGGTCGATCTGGTTCGACATCCAGATCATGATCCAGACGGTCGTCTCGCGCCGCGCCTACCAGAACGCCTTCTGACCGGCACCCG
The DNA here is from genome assembly GCF_050281105.1 of Methylobacterium sp. NPDC080182. NCBI lineage: Bacteria > Pseudomonadati > Pseudomonadota > Alphaproteobacteria > Hyphomicrobiales > Methylobacteriaceae > Methylobacterium > Methylobacterium sp. NPDC080182. Next base: position 70,226 of record NZ_JBNNWO010000015.1, on the reverse strand, counting down.
GCGCCCGTCCGCCCTGGAAGTGGCGCCTCAGGGGGCCTGCTTCCGCTCCCGGCAGGCGCCGCAATCGCCCTCGACCTCCAGGATGCTGTGGGTCGGGGTGAAGCCGGCCCGCTCCAGCGTGCGCCCCAGGCTGCCCTCGACTTCCTCCGACGAGGCCTCGTCGACGCCGCCGCAGGTGCGGCAGATCAGGAAGATGACCCCCTCCCCGGGGGCGTGGCCGTGCGCGCAGGGGATGAAGGCGTTGCGGCTCGCGATCCGGTGGACCAGCCCCTGCTCCATGAGGAAGTCGAGGGCGCGGTAGACAGAGACCGGGGCCACGCGCTTGCCCGGCGCGCTCAGCCGCTCCGCGATATCGTAGGCGCCCTGAGCCTTGGCGGACTCGGCTACGGCCTCGAGCACCTCCCGGCGCAGGGGCGTGAACTGAAGACCGCGCTCGCGACACAGGGCCTCGGCCCGCGCGAGCATGTCACCGGTGCCGGCGTGGCACGCGTCGTGACCCTCGTGACGGTGCATGATCGCTCCAGACGTGATCCGCAGGTTGTCCCACGGGTTTGTTACAGTGTATCACCGCCGCCCAGCACCGCACCAGTAGCCCCGCGCGGTGCCCGCGCCGGCGTGAGCGCGCGACGAGGACCCCGTGCCGACCATTCCCAGCCCGAGACACGCGGCACGGCGATCGCTGTTCCAGAGCGGGATCGGCCTGCGACTGGCGCTCGCCGCGCTGCTCTCGGCGCTGGTCTGGCTGACCATCGCCTGGGCGCTGGCGACATGAGCGGCGCGCGCCCGGATCCGATCCGCCTCGTCGGTCTCACCCTCGGTTACGACCGGCATCCCGCGGTCCACCACCTCGACGGGTCCGTGCGGGCCGGCGACCTGCTCGCCCTCGTCGGCCCGAACGGGGCCGGCAAGTCGACGCTCCTCAAGGGCATGGCCGGGGAGATCCGCTGCCTGGACGGGCGCATCGAGCGCGCCGGCGCCCTCGCCTACATGCCGCAGGTCGACGAAATTGATCGGAGCTTCCCGCTCACCGTCATGGATCTCGCCGGCATGGGCCTCTGGCGGCGCGCGGGGGCGTGGCGCAGCCTCACCCGGCGGCGCCCGGCGATCGAGGCGGCGCTGGCCGCGGTCGGCCTCGACGGCTTCGCGGCGCGGCCGATCGGCACCCTGTCGGGCGGACAGTTCCGGCGCGCCCTGTTCGCCCGTCTGATCCTGCAGGACTGCCCGGTCGTGCTCCTCGACGAGCCGTTCACCGGCATCGACGCGCGGACGGTGGACGATCTCCTGGCGCTGATTCGCACGTGGCACGGCGAGGGGCGGACCGTGGTGGCGGCCCTCCACGACCTCCAGCAGGTCCGCGCGCATTTCCCGACGACGCTGCTGCTCGCCCGGGAGCCCGTGGCCTGGGGACCGACCGCGCGGGTCCTGACGGCCGAGAACCTCGCGCGCGCCCGCAACCTGTCCGAGGCCTGGGACGAGGGCGCGGCGATCTGCGCCGGGCCGCGATCCGTCGCGGCGGCGCACGACCACGGCGGCGCGGACCATCACCATCACGAGGACGCCGCGTGACCGATCCGCTCGGATCCCTGTTCGCGCCGTTCGTGGAGTTCGGCTTCATGCGCCGGGCCCTGGCGGGCTGCCTCGCCCTGTCGGTCTCGGCGCCGCCCATCGGCGTGTTCCTGACGCTGCGCCGCATGAGCCTGATGAGCGACGCGATGAGCCACGCGATCCTGCCCGGCGCCGCGGTCGGCTTCCTGGTCGCCGGCCTGTCGCTGCCGGCGATGACGCTGGGCGGCCTCGTCGCCGGCCTCGCGGTCGCCCTCCTGGCCGGCGCCGTCACCCGCGCGACGGTCGTCCGGGAGGACGCGAACCTCGCCGCCTTCTACCTCATCTCGCTCGCGGCCGGCGTGCTGCTGGTCTCCCTGCGCGGCTCGCAGATCGACCTCATGCACTTCCTGTTCGGCTCGGTCCTGGCGCTCGACGACGACGCGCTGTGGCTGCTCGGCGGCATCAGCACGCTGACCCTGCTGGCCCTGGCCCTGATCTACCGGCCGCTCGTGATGGAATGCGTCGATCCCCTGTTCCTGCGGAGCGTGAGCCGCAGCGGCGGCCCGGTCCACCTCGCCTTCCTGGCGCTGGTCGTCGTGAACCTCGTCGGCGGGTTCCAGGCCCTCGGCACGCTGCTGGCGGTGGGGCTGATGCTGCTGCCGGCGGTGGCGGCCCGGTTCTGGGCCCGCGACCTGGCCGGCCTGATCCCGGTCTCGATGCTGATCGCGGCCCTGGCGAGCGTGTCGGGGCTCAGCCTGTCGTACCGGTACGACGTGCCGAGCGGGCCGGCCATCGTGCTGGCGGCCGGTGCCCTCTACGTCGCCTCGATGATGGTCGGCCCCCGCGACGGCCTGCTCCGCCGCCTCGTCCGGCCGCGCCACCTCGAGGCCTGATCAGGGCTGGTCCTTGAGCGCGGCGAGTCCCTCGCGATAGGTCGGGTAGGCGAGCGCGACGCCCAGCTCGTCGCGGATCAGCCGGTTCCGGACGCGCTTGTTCTCGCCGTAGAAGCTGCGCGCCATCGGCGACAGGTCGGCGGTCTCGAAATCGATCTCGGGCGGCAGCGGCAGGCCTGTGAGGGCCGCCGCGTGCTCGGTCACGGTCTGGGGCGCGGTCGGCTCGTCGTCGGTGACGTTGTAGATCGCCCCCGGCCGCGGCCGATCGATCGAGGCGAGCAGCGTGGTGGCGATGTCGTCGACGTGGATGCGGTTGAAGACCTGCCCTGCCTTCACGATGCGCTGCGAGCGCCCCTCCCGCAGCTTCACGATCGGGTTGCGCCCGGGTCCGTAGATGCCCGAGAGCCGGAACACCTGCACGGCCTTGCCGGTCGCGGCGCCGAGCGCCAGCCACGCCGCCTCGGCGTCGACGCGCACCTTGGACCGGGCGCTGCGCGGGGTCGCCGGCGTGGTCTCGTCGATCCAGGCGCCGCCCTGGTCGCCGTAGACGCCGATGGTCGATAGGTAGCCGATCCACCGGATCCGGCTCGCCGCGACGGCGTCGGCGTAGCGGGCCAGCACCGGGTCGCCGGCCTCGCCGGGGGGCGCCGAGACGAGGAGCACGTCCGTGTCGGCGAGATCCGCCGCGATCCGGGGATCGTCGGCCTCCGGCCCGAAGGCGCGCATGGCGAAGCCCGTCTCCGCGGCGACGCGCTCGGCGGCCGCGGGGTCGGTCACCGTGGCGCGGACGGTCCCGAAACGCGGCCGCGCCCGCTCGGCGAAGTGGCGGCCCGTGAAGCCGAGCCCGAAGACGAAGAGGTTCATGCCGCGGATGTCTCGTCCGTCCGCGGTTCCGTCAAGCCGGTGGCGGCCCGCCACTCGTCCCGCACGTGGGCGTCGGTCTCGGAATCGCCGTGCTGGCGCCCGAGCGCGCGCACGGCCTCGGGCGCCAGCAGCCGGCCGCAGGCCCAGACCGCCATGCCGCGCACCAGTGAAGACGGGTCGCGCAGGCGCGCGACGGCCGCCTCCGCCAGCGACGGGTCACCCGAATTGCCGATCGCGATCATGACGTTGCGCAGGAAGCGGTCGCGCCCGGTGCGCTTCACCGGCGTGCCGGCGAAGAAGGTGCGGAACGCCGCGTCGTCGAGGCCCGCGAGATCCGCGAGCGCCGGGGCCGCCAGGTCCGCCCGCGCGGCGAGCCGGCTCTCCGCCGCGGTGCGGGCGAACTTGTTCCAGGGGCAGACGGCCAGGCAATCGTCGCAGCCGAACACCCGGTTGCCGATCGCTTCCCGGAACGCCGGGGGGATCGGCCCGGCATGCTCGATCGTCAGGTACGAGATGCAGCGGCGGGCGTCGAGCCGGTAGGGCGCCGGGAAGGCGTCGGTGGGGCAGACGTCCAGGCAGGCGCGGCACGAGCCGCAACGGTCGGGCTCCGGCGGGTCGGGCTCGAATTCCGCGCTCGTGTAGATCGCGCCGAGGAGCAGCCAGTTGCCGTGCCCGCGGGAGATCAGCACCGTGTGCTTGCCCTGCCAGCCGAGGCCGGCCGCCTCCGCCAGGGTCTTCTCCATGACGGGGGCGGTGTCGCAGAAGACCTTCACCCGCACGTCGCCCTTGGCCGACAGATACCCACCCAGTTCTTTCAGGCGGCCCTTCAAAACTTCGTGATAGTCCCGCCGCTGCGCGTAGGCGGCCACGGCACCGCGGTCGCGACGCGCCACGAGGTCGAGGGGATCGTGCTCCGGCCGGTAGCTCATCGCCAGGACCAGGATGCTGCGCAGACCGGGCCACAGCGCGATCGGGCTGGCGCGCTGATCGGACCGCTCCGCCATCCAGTCCATGGTGCCCTGCGCGCCCTCGGCGAGCCAGGCGGACAGGCGGCCGGGCAGGTCGGGCAGCCGGTCGGGTCGGGTCACGCGCAGGCCGCAGAACCCGAGCGTCCGCGCCCGGGTCTCGACGAGGCGGCGCAGGTCGGCGCCGTGGTAGGTCCGTCGGGCGTTCAGAAATCCAGATCCGCGTAGTGGGCGGCCGGTGCCATCCCGGCCACCCGGTCGGCGAGCAGGGCGCGGAACGAGGGCCGCGACTTGACGCGGGCGTACCAGTTCCGCGCCATCTCGTCCTCGTCCCAGGGCACGTCGCCCAGGTAGTCGACGCAGGAGAGATGGGCGGCCGCGGCGAGATCGGCATAGGTCAGGTTGTCGCCGGCGATCCAGCGCCGTCGCGCGATGAGGTAGCCGATGTATTTGAGGTGGTAGCGCACGTTGGAGCGCGCCGCGCGGATCGCGTTCATGTCGGGCGGGCCGCCGCCCTCGTTGGCCGACATGAAGCGCTTCGAGATCTTCTCGTTGACGAGGTAGGCGGTCACCTCGGACTCGAACTTGACCAGGAACCAGTCGAGCAGGCGCCGTACCTCCACGCGCTCGACGGTGTCCTCCGGCAGCATGCGGCGCCCCGAGAGCCCCAGGCCGCGGGTCTCGTCGAGGTACTCGGCGATGACGCCGGCGCCGGGAACCACGAGGCCGTTCTGCTCCAGCAGCACGGGCGTGACGCCCGCCGGGTTGATCAGCAGGAAGTCGTCGCGCCGTTCCCAAGGCCGTTCTTCGAACAGCGTCGGCTCCATGCCCATCTCGGCGAGCACGAGACGGATGAAACGGGAATTCGCGCAGAAAGGGAAATGGTAGAGGGTTGCCATCGAGGCCGTGCGGGACGTTCGGTCTGCCAGCGCGGCCGGTCCCGCGCTCGTCGTGGGTCCTGAAGCGCGGGTCTTCGGCGCAGAGGACTTCGGACCGAGCGTTATTGCCCGACCGTTGCCGAGCCCTTAACACGCGCGGCCCGGCCCAGTAACTGCCCGTCAACCCTGATCGGCGAAGCCTCGGGTACAACCATTTCGCGTGGCAGGTGGTGGCCCGACGGGGGCCTCCGCGCGCGCGGCACAGGGCGTCGCGATGGATCCGGCAAGCATCGGCAAGGCAGTTCTGCTCGCCCTGGTGGAGGGGGCGACCGAGTTCATCCCGGTCTCCTCGACCGGCCACCAGCTGCTGGTGGGGCACTTCATCGGCTTCCACTCGCCCAACAACACCTTCGAGGTGCTGATCCAGCTCGGCGCGATCCTGGCGATCCTGCTGGTGTATTTCCGCCGCCTCCTGGGGATCGCCACCGCGCTGCCGTCCGACCCGAAGGCGCGCCGCTTCGTGCTCGGCATCTTGGTGGCGTTCCTGCCGGCGGCGATCATCGGCGGCCTCTTCTCGAAGCTGATCAAGGCCTACCTGTTCAACCCGTGGATCGTCTGCGCGACGCTGGTGGCCGGCGGCCTCGTGCTCCTCGTCATCGACGACACCGACCTCGAGGTGAAGAAGACTGACGTCTACGACTTCTCGCTGCCGATGGACCTGAAGATCGGCATCTTCCAGTGCCTGGCGATGATCCCCGGCGTCTCGCGCTCGGGCGCCACGATCGTGGGCGCGATGCTGATGGGCGCCGACAAGCGCTCGGCCACCGAGTTCTCGTTCTACCTCGCGATGCCGACCATGGCGGGCGCCTTCGCCAAGGACCTGCTCGACAACTATAAATACCTCTCGAGCAACGATGTCGGCCTGATCGCGATCGGCTTCATCGTGTCGTTCGTCTCGGCGCTGTTCGTGGTGCGGTTTCTCCTCGACTACGTCTCCCGCCACGGCTTCTGGCTGTTCGCATGGTGGCGGATCATCGTCGGCGCCCTCGGCTTCGCCGGCCTGATTATCCTCGGCTGACGCGGGCGGGATCGCGCCCCGTTCGGTCGGCCCGGGCTCGCCGGCAGCGGCTCGGACTCGCGATCCGGATCGGCAGGTGCCCCTCACCGCACCTGCGCCGCATCACTCAAAAATCGGTGATCCGCGGCTTGAGCTTTCCTCAACCATCGGGCGATTGCCAGCGGCGGAGCGGCGTGCGAGGCAAACGCATGAAAGCGGTGCAGAAGACGCCGCGCCCTGGGACGTACCGATGGAAGACAGACCGCTCGCCGACCTCTTCGAGCCCGCAGACCGGGCGCGCTGGCTCGGCCTCGTCGAAGGCGTCCTGAAGGGCGCCGATTTCGAGAAGCGGCTGGTGTCGCGGACGGCCGACGGACTGCGGATCGAACCCCTCTACGGACCGGCCGAGCCGGCGGCGCAGCCGGTGCGTGAGCCCGGACCCTGGCGGATCGCCCAGCGGGTCGACCATCCCGACCTCGAAACCGCGAACACGCAGGCGCTCACCGACCTCGAGGGCGGGGCCGATGCCCTCGTGCTCGCCTTCGCGGGTGCGCCGGGCGCCCGCGGCTACGGTCTCACCGCGGCGAGCGTCGAGGAGCTCGACGCCGCCCTGAAGGGCGTGATGTTGCCGCTGATCGCCCTGCGGATCGATACCGGCGGCCGCGGCCTGGAGGTGGCCCAGCTAATCAAGGCGCTGGCGGAGCGCCGCGGCGAGGATCTCTCGACCTACGACGTCGATCTGGGGCTCGATCCCGTCGGCGTCCTGGCGGCCACCGGCAGCCTCGGAGCCGTCTGGACCGACATCGCCCCCCGCCTCGCCGACGCCGTGGCCGAGCTGGAGGCGGCGGGTTTCCGCGGCCGGGCCTTCCTGGCCGACGGCCGGCCCTACCACGAGGGCGGCGCCGGCGAGGCGGCGGAACTCGGCGCGGTGCTCGCCACCGCCGTCGCCTACCTGCGCGCCCTGGAAGCGGCCGGTCACGATCTCGCGAGCGCGCGCGACCGCGTCGCCGTGCTGCTCGCGGCCGATGCCGATGAGTTCGTCACCGTCGCGAAGTTCCGCGCGATGCGGCGCCTCTGGGCGCGCGTCGAGCAGGCCTGCGGCCTCGAGCCGAAGCCGCTGCGGCTCCACGCCGAGACCGCGTGGCGGATGATGACCAAGCGCGACCCGTTCGTGAACATCCTCCGCACCGGCATGGCGGCGGCCTCGGCCGGCATGGGCGGCGCCGACAGCGTCGCGGTCCTGCCGTACACGCAGGCCCTCGGCCTGCCCGACGCCTTCGCCCGGCGCGTGGCGCGCAACAGCCAGATCGTGCTCATCGAGGAATCGCACCTCGCGCGGGTCAGCGACCCCGCGGCCGGCGCCGGCGGGTTCGAGACCCTGACGGCCGAGCTCGCCGAGGCGGGCTGGGCGGCGTTCCAGGCGATCGAGGCCGAGGGCGGGATCGTCGCCTCGCTCAGCGTCGGCAAGCTCCAGCGGCGGATCGAGCTGACCCGCGAGGCCCGCGCCAAGGCGGTGGCGACCCGCCGCGAACCGCTCACCGGTGCGAGCGAGTTCCCGAACCTCCCCGAGAAGCCGGTCACGGTTCTCGACGTGCCGCCCGTGGCGGCGGTGCGCGGTACCAACTTCGGCGCGGGCTCGGCGGTCGCCTGCGACGCGCTGCCGTCCCAGCGCCTCGCGGAGCCTTACGAGGCCCTGCGGGACGCCTCGGACGCCTTCCTCGCCAAGACCGGTCGCAGGCCGATCGTGTTCCTGGCCAATCTCGGCCCGGTGGCGGCCTTCAACGCCCGGGCGACCTTCGCGGCCAACGCCTTCGCGGCCGGCGGGCTCGAGGCTCTGTCGAACGAGGGCTTCCCCGATGCCGAGGCGGCGGCGGCGGCGTTCCGGGAATCCGGCGCGAGCCTCGCCTGCATCTGCTCCACCGACGGGATCTACGCCGAGCGTGCGGTCGCGACCGCGGAGGCGCTGACCGGGGCCGGCGCCGGACCGGTCTACCTCGCCGGGAAGCCGACGGACCTGGCCGAGCCGCTGAAGCAGGCGGGCGTGGCCGCCTTCCTGCATGTCGGCTGCGACCTTCTCGCCCTCCTCAACGCGGCACTCCGTGCGGCCATGCGGACGCCCGCGCCGCAGGCGCCGCGCTGACGGGGCGCCGGTCTCCCCGAAGCCCACGGCACTCCGGATCCGCATGACGCCCCGCATCGCCGTCGCCCTGCTCCTCGCCGGCACGCTGCCCGCCGCGTCCGCCCCCCGCGCCGCCCTGCCCGATCGGTTCGACGGCACCTGGAGCGTCGAGATCATCACCGAGACGGGGACCTGCGACCGTGCCTACCGCTACCCGGTGCGGATCGAGCGCGGGCGGGCGCGCTTCATCGGGACTGCCTTCGTGGTGGAGGGTGGCGTCGCGCGGAACGGGGCGATCCGCGGCTCGATCTCCAACGGCGCCGCCACCGCCGACGTGCGGGGACGCCTGGGCTCGGACGGCTTCGGTGCCGGAACCTGGGTCTCGACCGGGGCCCTCGCCTGCCGGGGACACTGGAACGCGGAGCGGCGCGGCTGAGCGCGGCTGTGGCCGTCGCGAAACAGCCCGGATCTTGCCCGGAATCGGGCACCCGGACCGAACCGCCAGCCCCGATCCCGACGCAATCATGAGCGAGAGCTGAACACGGTTCGGACACCCGACGAGGCCGCCCGTATGAAGACTTCGATCCTCGCCACCTTCGCCGTCCTCGCGCTCGTCTCGGCCGCCGAGGCGCGGCCTCACCGGCACCCGGCCGCCCCGAAGGTGAACGCGGCGGAGGCCGAGAGGGTGTTGGCGCCGCTGCGGCAGGCCGCCACCGCGTGCTTCGCCGAGACGGTGCTGTCGAACCCGAAGGCGACGGCAGAGGCGCGCGCCGGCCGCTGGTACGAGGCCGTCGGCATCACGGGCTTCCTGTGCCGCCCGGAGGTCGCCGCGATGATCCGGACCCACGACAACCTCTACGGCGCGAAGACCGGTGAGCGCTACTTCAAGGGCGCGTACGTCAAGCATCTGGACCAGCAGCTCGCCGAGCGCCTTCAGCCGATGTTCGCCCGCAAGGCCGTCGCCAGCGCCGAGCCGCCACTCGAGAAGGCCTCGGCGGAGGAGCCGGCCGAGAACAACTGAGCGGGAACCGTCCGGGGTCGCCGCGCCTTCCCCGACCCGGAGGCGGCGATGCCCTACGAGCTCCATTACTGGCCGATGATCCAGGGGCGCGGCGAGTTCGTCCGCCTCGCCCTCGAGGAGGCCGGCGCCGACTACGTCGACGTGGCCCGCCAGGACGACGATTCCGGCGGCATCGGACCGATGCTCGACCGACTGTCCGACCCCGCCGATCCGCGACCGCCCCTGGCACCACCCTTCCTGCGCGACGGCGACGTCGTCGTCGGGCAGAGCGCCGCGATCCTGCTCTATCTCGGACCGCGCCTCGGGCTCGTGGGCCCGTCGGAGCGCGACCGGATCTGGACCCATCAGCTCCAGCTCACCGTCGCCGACGCGGTCGACGAGGCGCACGACACCCACCATCCCGTCGGCGTCGGCCTGTACTACGCGGATCAGAAGGCCGAGGCGCTGCGCCGGGCGGCCGAGTTCCGGCACGATCGCATCCCGAAATATCTCGGCTATTTCGAGCGCGTGCTGGCGGCCAACGGCGGCCGCCGCCTCGTCGGCGCGGATCTCTGCTACGCCGACCTGTCGCTGTTCCAGCTCGTCGACGGCCTGCTCTACGCCTTCCCCAAGGCGACCGCCGCGGCCCTCCGGAGAACCCCGCAGGTGGCGCGGCTCCACGAGACCGTGGCGCGGCGCCCGCGGCTCGCCGCCTACCTCGCCAGCGCGCGCCGGATCCCGTTCAACGAGGACGGCATCTTCCGCCGCTACCCGGAGCTGGATCCCTGAGACGCGAGCCGGGGCTCACCGACGCGGGCCGGCGATCAGGATCGCCGCGAGCACCAGCGCGACGAGCCCGAGCACCAGCGACAGCAGGCGCCAGAACAGCAGCGGGTCGCGCTCCAGGAGCGACGCCCGCCGGCCATCCGTGAAGGCCGGGTTGGGGTGGCGCAGGTCGTGGACGAAGGCCGACACGGTCGCGTAGCGCCGCTGCGGATCGGGATGGACGGCCCTGCGCAGCGCGCCGTCGACCCAGACCGGCAGCAGCGGGCGCACGGTCAGCGCCGACGCGTAGCGCAGCCGCCGCTGCGCCGCGCGCGTCCGGGCCCGGGGCACCGCGTCGCCGTAGGGCAGCCGCCCCGTGAGCATCTGGTAGGTCATCACGCCGACCGCGAAGACGTCCGACTGGGCGGTCCCCGAGGCGCCGAGGAAGCACTCCGGCGCCGTGTACTGCACCGTGCCCAGGATCTCCGCCGGGTCGATCCGCGGGTCGCCCTCGACGACGCCGGCGACCTGGGTCGCGCCGAAATCGATGATCTGGACGGTGCCGGCCGCGTCGATCAGAACGTTGTCGGGCCGCAGGTCCTGGTGGACCATCTCCCGCCGATGGAAGGCCTGCACGCCCCGGGCGAGCTGCTCGACGAGGCCCCGCACCGCCTCCAGCTCGGGCGCCGCGTGGTCGCGCATCCACTGGGTCAGGGTCTGGCCCTCGACGTAGCGCATCACCGTGTAGAGGTGGCTGCGGCGGCCGGCCTGGGGATGGGCCCTGAGCACGTGCGGATTGTCGATCCGCCGCGCGATCCACTCCTCCATGACGAAGCGCTTCCGCTGGGCTGGATCGTCCCGCAGGTCCAGCGACAGCACCTTCAGCGCGACCTGGGCGCCGGTCTCCGCCTCGACCGCCAAGTAGACGCGGCTCCGCGGACCGGAGTGGAGGATCCGCAGCAGGCGGAAGCCGTCGAGCTCCGCGGGCGGGTCGAGGAGCGGCGCCGGGTCCAGCCCCTCGGCCTCGCCGAGGAGGTCGGCCGGCTCGCCCTCCGGCACGGTCTCGACCCGCACGATCTGGATCGTCAGGTTGTCCGGGCTGCCGGCCGCCAGGGCCATCTCGACGATCGCCCGCGCGGCGGCGTCCAGGGTCTCGGCCGCAGCGATCTCCGCGACCATGTCGCGGGGCCGGACATGCTCGTGGATGCCGTCCGTCGTCAGCACGAAGGTGTCTCCGGCCTCGACGCCCACGGCGTGATAGTCGATCTCGACGCGGCCCTGCGCTCCGAGGGCGCGGCCGAGATACGATTCCGCCGCGGAGACGACGACCCGGTGGTCCTCGGTGAGCTGCTCGAGCGACCGGCCGGACACCCGCCAGATCCGGGCATCGCCCACGTGGAAGAGGTGGGCCACGCGGGATTTCAGCACGAGGGCGTCGAAGGTCGTGACGTGGCCCCGGTCGGCATCGTTCGGATCGGCGCCGCGCCGCGTCTCGGCGTAGAGCCAGGAATTCGTGGCCGCGATCACGCGCTGCGCCGAGGTCTTCACCGACCACGTGTCCGGCGTGGCGTAGTAGTCGCTGAGGAAGCTCTTGACCGCGGTCTCGCTCGCCGCCGCGCCCGCCGCGCTGCTGCTGATCCCGTCGGCGAGGGCGACCGCGATCCCCTTCAGGCCCAGCGCCGGCTGGACGGGAACCAGCGCGCCGTTGAAATCCTGGTTGGCGGCCTTGCCGCCGGCGCTGCTGTGCTGGCCGATCGTGACCGTCAGGTCGACCGGGCCGCGCGGTCCGGCGCTCAAGCGGCGGCCGCCGCGCTGTCGCCCCGGCCGCGGTACGACAGCGCTTCGGCGAGGTGGAGCCGGCGGACCTGCGCCTCGCCGTCGAGGTCGGCCAGGGTCCTGGCGACGCGCAGCGTCCGGTGGAAGCCGCGGGCGGAGAGGCGCATGCTCTCGGCCGCCTGGCGGATCAGCGCCGTCCCGTCGGCGTCGGGGCTCGCGACGTCCGAGATCAGCGTCGCGGGACAGGTCGCGTTGGTGGTGGATTCCGGCAGGCCGCGCGCGGCGTAGCGCGCCCCCTGGAGCGCGCGGGCCGCCGACACCCGGGCGGCCGCCTCGCGGGAGCCCTCGGCCGGCGCGGGCAGGATCAGGTCGGCGGCCGTCACCGCCGCCACCTCGACGCGCAGGTCGATGCGGTCGAGCATCGGGCCGGAGATCCGCGCCTGATACTGCGCCATGCAGCGCGCGTTCGGCCCGCGCCGGCAGGCGTAGCCCGGTTCGAGACCGTGGCCGCAGCGGCACGGGTTCATCGCCGCGACCAGCTGGAACCGCGCCGGGTAGGTGATTCGGTGGTTGGCCCGGGCAATCATCACCGCCCCGGATTCCATCGGCTGGCGCAGGCTGTCGAGCACCTGCGGGGAAAATTCGGGGAGCTCGTCCAGGAACAGCACGCCGCCATGGGCCAGGGAGACCTCACCGGGCCGCGCCCCGAGGCCGCCCCCCACCAGGGCCGCCATCGAGGCGGAATGGTGCGGCTGCCGGAACGGCCGGCGGTTCGAGAGCGCCCCGTCCTTCAGCGCGCCCGCCACCGACTGGATCATGGAGATGTCGAGCAGCTCGCGCGGCGTGAGCGGTGGCAGGATCGAGGGAAGACGCGCCGCCAGCATCGACTTGCCCGAGCCGGGCGGCCCGTTCATCAACAGGTTGTGGCCCCCGGCGGCCGCGATCTCCAGGGCGCGCTTGGCGCCCTCCTGCCCCTTGATGTCGGCGAGGTCCGGCAGCGGCCCGGCCGGCGCGGCGACGGCGGGCTCCGGCCGCGCCATCACCTGGCTGCCCTTGAAGTGGTTGGCGAGCTGGATCAGCGAGCGCGGCGCGAGCACGTCGAGGTCGCCCCCCGCCCAGGCCGCCTCCGGCCCAGTGGACGCCGGGCAGATGAGCCCGAGCCCCCGATCGGCCGCCGCCATCGCGGCTGGCAGCACGCCGCTCACCGCCGTGATGCTGCCGTCGAGGGCGAGCTCGCCCAGGACGCAGTAGCCGGCGAGCGCGTCCGCCGGGATCGCGCCGATGGCCGCCATGACGCCCAGCGCGATCGGCAGGTCGAAATGCGAGCCTTCCTTGGGAAGATCCGCCGGGGCGAGGTTCACCGTGATGCGCTTGGCCGGCAGCGCCAGCCCCGAGGCGATCAGCGCTCCGCGGACCCGCTCGCGCGATTCCGCCACCGCCTTGTCGGGCAGACCGACGACGGTGAACACCACCGAGCCCGGCACGATCTGGACCTGCACGTCCACCGCCCGCGCCTCGATGCCCTCGAAGGCCACGGTGGCGACGCGGGTGACCATTCGTGCAGTGTCCTCGCCGCCGCGTTCCGGTACGGCCAAGATGTGCGGCAGATTCGGGGGCGGCTCAAGGGGATCGCCGCCATGGAACTCCGCCGCGGCACGCCTGTTCACAGCCGGAAACAATTGCCGGATCGGAGACAGCCATGCGCCTGACCACGTCCCTTCTCGCCCTGACTTTGATCGCGGGCACCGGCCTCACCGCCCGCGCCGACGAGAAGCTTCCGGCCGATCAGCAGGCCAAGGTCGAGGCCGTGCTCAAGCAGGAGGGCTTCACCAAGTGGAAGGAGATCGAGCTCGACGACGGCATGATCGAGGTCGACGACGCGATCGACGCGAGCGGCAAGCAGTTCGACCTGAAGCTCGATCCGAAGACCCTGGCCATCGTGAAGCGCAAGGCCGAGTGAGGCAGCGCTTCGGCTGCGCTTCGACTCGGCTTCAGCAGCGCTTGCGTTCGGGCCGAGGCCCGGCCATATAGCCGGCGGGGGGTTGGCGAGGGACGTTTCACTCGCCAACCGGGTCAGGTCCGGAAGGAAGCAGCCCTAACGAGACCGAGCGGGTCTTCGTCCAGCCTCCCACCTCAATCCACGGCGCGCGGCAGCCGGACCCAGACACGGCATGGACGCTACGACCGGCACGCCTGACGACGAGCCGGGCCTGCCCGGGTTTCCAGCGCCCCCCGCCGCGGCGACGCCCTACCGGGTGCTCGCGCGCAAGTACCGCCCCACCAATTTCGGCGACCTGATCGGCCAGGACGCGATGGTGCGGACCCTCGCCAACGGGTTCGCGGCCAACCGCATCCCGCAGGCCTGGATGCTCACCGGCGTCCGCGGAGTCGGCAAGACCACGACGGCCCGCATCCTGGCGCGCGGCCTCAATTACGCCCGCGCCGGACAGCCCGACACCGGCCCGACCGTGTCGATGCCGGAACTCGGCCTCCACTGCGCGGCGATCATGGAATCCCGGCACATGGACGTGCTGGAGATGGACGCCGCCTCGCATACCGGCATCGACGACGTCCGGGCGATCATCGACGGCATCCGCTACGGGCCGGTCTCGGCGCGCTACAAGGTCTACATCGTGGACGAGGTCCACATGCTCTCCGAGAAGGCGTTCAACGCCTTCCTGAAGACGCTGGAGGAGCCGCCGCCGCACGCGAAATTCGTGTTCGCCACCACGGAGATCCGCAAAGTCCCGGTGACGATCCTGTCCCGCTGCCAGCGATTCGACCTGCGCCGGGTCGAGGCGCCGACCCTGCACGCGCATCTCGCGAAGGTCTGCGCGGCCGAGGGCGTATCGGTCGAGGACGAGGCTCTGGGCGCCATCGTGCGCGCCGCGGAAGGGTCGGTGCGCGACGCGCTCTCGCTGCTCGACCAGGCGATCGCCCACGGCGCCGGCACGATCACGGCGCAGAGCGTGCGCGACATGCTGGGCCTCGCCGACCGCGCCCGGATCCTCGACCTGTTCGAGGCGGTGATGCGCGGCGCGGTGCCGGCCGCCTTCGCGGAGCTGCGGGCGCAGTACGATTCCGGCGCGGACCCGTCGGTCGTGCTCTCGGATCTCGCGGCCTTCACGCACCTCGTCACCCGGCTCAAGGTGGTGCCGGAAGCCGCCGCCGACCCGACGCTCAGCGAGACCGAGCGCGTCCGCGGCGCCGCGTTCGCCGAGAAGCTCTCGATCCGCGCCCTGTCGCGGGCGTGGCAGATTCTGCTGAAGGCGATTCCCGAGGTCCAGGCGGCGCCCCGGCCCCTCGCGGCCGCCGAGATGGCGATCGTGCGCCTCGCCTACGCGGCCGACCTGCCCACACCCGACGAGGCCCTGCGCCAGCTCCGGGCCGAGGCCGCCGCCGCGCCCGCGGACGAGGCCCCGGTCGCGTCGGTCCGGCCGCCCCTCCCGCCGATTCCCGACCTGCGCGGCGGCGGTTCCGCGGCGCTCGCCGCGGCACCCCGCACGGTCGCGCCGGAGCCCGCCCCGGTCGCGGCGCCCCTGGCCGCGCCCGTCGCGGTGAACGCGCCGGCGAGCGTCCCGATCAGCGCGCCGGCGCCGAGGCCGGCGCCCGCGGAACCGCCGACGCCGCGTCTCGGTCGGTTCGAGGACCTGATCGCGCTGGCCGACGCCAACCGGGATATCCTGCTGCGGACCGCGCTGGAGCGCGACGTCCACCTGGTGCGCTTCGAGGAGGGCCGGATCGAGTTCCGCCTCGCCTCCGGCGGCCGGTCGAGCCTCGCCAACGACATCGGCGCCGCCATCGAGCGCTGGACCGGGCGGCGCTGGGTGGTGGCCCTGTCGAAGGACGAGGGCGCCCCGACCCTCGACGCGGCCGCCCGTGCCGCGACCGAGACACGCCGGGAGAACGCCGCCGCCGACCCATTCGTGCGCGAGGTTCTGACGCGCTTCCCCGGGGCCGAGATCGTCGACGTGCGCGAGACAATCTCCGAGGCCCTCCCCTCCGCCGAGCAGGAGATCCTCGGGGAAGGTGACGCCGCGCGGGTCGGCGAGGTCGAGGACGACGACGCCTGACGCATGGTGGCGCCCGGGCCGCGCCATACCCAGATCAGACGAGGAAACGGAAAGAGAGCCGCATGCGCGACCTGATGGGCATCATGAAGCAGGCTCAGGCCATGCAGGAGAAGATGGCCAACCTGCAGTCCGAGATGGACGAGATCGAGGTGACCGGCGCCTCCGGCGGCGGCTCCGTCCGGGTCACCATGAGCGCCAAGGGCCAGATGAAGGGGGTCAGTATCGACCCCTCGCTGATGGTCGCGGACGAGCGCGAGATCCTTGAGGACCTGATCGTCGCGGCCTGCAACGACGCCCGCGGGAAGGCCGAGGCGACCATGCAGGAGCGCATGGCCGAGCTGACCAAGGGCCTGCCCCTGCCGCCGGGCATGAAGCTGCCGTTCTAGGACGCATCTCGGACAGGACGTCCGAACCGTCTTCACGAGCGCAGCGAAGCGATCCAGTCGCGCTACGCTCGCAGATGTCGCGCTGCCCTGGATAGCTTCGCTGCGCTCGCTAAGACGGACGGGACGGGCGGCCCCGCGGGCCGCCCGCTCTCGGTTTACGCCGCGATCGCCTGCGCGGTCGGCCCGGCGGCGCGCACGTCGGCGTCGACATGGGCCTCGAACCGCTTGAAGTTGTCGTCGAACATCTTCACGAGCCGCGCCGCCGTCTCCACGAAGGCGCCCTTGTTGGCCCAGGTCTTCACCGGGGTCAGGATGTGCGGCTCGACGCCCGGAACCGAGACCGGCACCGCGAAGCCGAAATACGGGTCGCGGCGGAACTCGGCCTGCGCCAGCGAGCCGTCGAGGGCGGCGCTCAGCAGGCGGCGCGTCACGCGGATCGGCATCCGCCGGCCGGTGCCGACGCCGCCGCCGGTCCAGCCCGTGTTGACCAGCCAGCAATCGACGCTGTGCTTGGCGATGAGGTCGCGCAGCAGGTTGCCGTAGGTGCTCGGATGCCGCGGCATGAACGGCGCGCCGAAGCAGGTCGAGAAGGTCGCCTCGGGCCCGGTCAGGCCGCGCTCGGTGCCGGCCACCTTGGCGGTGTAGCCCGAGAGGAAGTGGTACATCGCCTCGGCGCCGGTGAGCTTGGCGATCGGCGGCATCACCCCGAAGGCGTCGCAGGTCAGCATGACGATGTTCTTCGGATGCCCGGCCCGGCCGGAGGCGCTGGCGTTGGCGATGAAGTCCAGCGGGTAGGCGCAGCGGGTGTTCTCGGTGAGCGACGCGTCGTCGAAATCCGGTGCGCGGGTGACCGGATCGATGATCACGTTCTCCATCACCGTGCCGAAGCGCTCGGTGGTGGCGTAGATCTCCGGCTCGGCGTTGCGCGAGAGGCGGATGGTCTTGGCGTAGCAGCCGCCCTCGAAGTTGAAGATGCCCTCGTTCGACCAGCCATGCTCGTCGTCGCCCAGCAGCTGGCGGGAGCTGTCGTTCGACAGCGTCGTCTTGCCGGTGCCCGAGAGGCCGAAGAAGATCGCCGAGCCGCCCTCGGCATCGAGCGCCGCGTTGGCGGAGCAGTGCATCGGCATCACGCCCTGGCCGGGCAGGATGTAGTTCAGGTAGGTGAAGACCGACTTCTTCATCTCGCCCGCGTAGGCGGAGCCGCCGATCAGCACGAGCTTCTTCGAGAAGTCGATGGCGATCACGGTCTTCGACCGGCAGCCGTGCCGGGCGGGATCGGCCTGGAAGCTCGGCAGGTCGATGATCGTCATGTCCGGCACGTAGGACGCGATCTCGGAGCGGTCCGGACGGATCAGCAGGTTGCGGATGAACAGCGAGTGCCACGCGAACTCGGTGAAGACCCGGGCCTTGACCCGGTAGGCCGGATCGGCGCCGCCGTAGAGGTCCTGGGCGAACAGCTCCTTGCCCTCGGCGTGCTTCAGGAAGTCCTGCCGTAGGGTCTCGAACTGCTCGGGCGTGATGGCGCCGTTGTTGTCCCACCAGACCTCGTTCTCGGTGCCGGCGTCGCGCACCACGAACTTGTCCTTGGGCGAACGGCCGGTATGGCTGCCGGTGGTGGCGACGAGGGCGCCGCCGCGGGCGAGCTGCGCCTCCTTGCGGAACAGGGCCTCCTCGTAGAGGCGCGGGGCCTCGAAATTCCAGTGGACGGCCTTGAGGTCGCGGAAGCCCGCCGCCTCGGCGCCGTGGGCCGCGTTGTGATCACCGATGTTGGTCATGATCGTATCTCCCGGGCCCCTGTTCGACCGTCGACGCGACTGAGCCGGACGGCACCGCCGTCCGGGTTTGCCCGGGAGACGTCCGTGCGGTCGTACAGGACCGCCGCACGCAGGTTCTCCGTTCCCGGCCGCTCGCCATCCCACGCTCGCGTAGGCGGCGAAGCTTCGCTGTCATAATGGGCTCCGCCGGGAGCCCGCAACGTGTACAAACAGGTTAGACCACAGTCGTGGACTCAGGAACCCAGGTCTGTAAGCAGTCCCGTTCGTCGTGCAGCATAATGCCACCGGCGCAGCGACGTCGGAATACCCATATACCACATACGATGGACCGCATCGGCGCGCGGACCCTTGCGCGGCGCCCGGCGCCGTCTATGCCCGTCCCGATCCGCAGCCCCTTCCTCGCCCCAGAGGCACGATGCCCCAAGCCGTCGCCGGCCCCGAGATCGAGCGCCTGATCCAGCTCCTCGCCCGCATGCCGGGCCTCGGACCGCGCTCGGCGCGGCGGGCCGCCCTGCAGCTCATCAAGAAGCGCGACACGCTGCTCGGGCCCCTCGCCGACGCGATGCGGGTGGCGGCCGACCGCATCATCGTCTGCACCAGCTGCGGGAACGTCGACACCTCGGACCCGTGCACGATCTGCCGGGACGCCGAGCGCGATCCGACGACGCTCGTGGTGGTGGAGGACGTGTCCGACCTCTGGGCGCTGGAGCGGTCCGGAGCCGTGAAGGCGCGCTACCACGTGCTCGGCGGCGTCCTCTCGGCGCTGGACGGCGTCCGTCCGGAGCACCTGAACCTCGCGAGCCTCGTGGAGCGCGTCGCCCGGCCCGAGGTGACCGAGGTCATCCTGGCGCTCAACGCCACCGTCGACGGCCAGACCACCGCCCACTACGTCACGGAGTCGATCCGGCACTGCGACGTGAAGGTCACGCGCCTCGCCCACGGCGTGCCGGTCGGCGGCGAGCTCGACTACCTCGACGAGGGCACGCTCTCGGCGGCGATCCGCAGCCGGACGGTGTTCTGAGGGCCGGCGACAGGTCGCGAACCGGTATTTGACCGGTCCTCGGCCGCATCCTATTCGACGGTGAGCCCGGACCCGTCCCGGCGCCTTCCCTGCCGGTTCCCGCCATGACCATCCGCCCGCTCGTCATCCTTCCCGATCCCGTCCTGCGCCTGGGATCCGAACCGGTCGGGCCGATCACCGCCGAGATCCGGACCCTCGTCGCCGACATGTTCGAGACGATGTACGACGCTCCTGGCGTCGGGCTGGCGGCGATCCAGATCGGCGTGGCGAAGCGCGTCGTGACGATCGACACGTCGAAGGAGGAAGGCGTCCGCGACGCGCGGGTCTTCATCAATCCCGAGATCGTCTGGTCGTCCGAGGAGAAGCGGGTCTACGACGAGGGCTGCCTGTCGATCCCGGACTACTACGCCGAGGTCGAGCGCCCGGACCGGGTGCGCGTGAAGTTCCGAGACCTCGACGGCAAGGAGCAGGAGATCGAGGCCGACGGCCTGCTCTCAACCTGCATCCAGCACGAGATCGACCATCTGAACGGCGTGCTGTTCATCGATCACCTGTCGAAGCTGAAGCGCGACCGGGTGATCAAGAAGTTCACCAAGGCGGCCAAGCGCGACGCGGCCTGAGCCGGCCATGCGCGTCGTCTTCATGGGCACGCCGGACTTCGCGGTGCCGACGCTCGCGCGGCTCGCGCAGGACGGGCACGACATCGCGGCGGTCTACACCCGCGCGCCCGCCAGGGCCGGCCGCGGCATGAGCCTGCGCCCCTCACCGGTCCACGCGCTGGCCGACACGCTCGGCGCGCCGGTGCTGACGCCCGCGACGCTCCGCACGCCCGAAGCCGCCGAGACCTTCGCGGCGCACCGGGCGGACGTCGCGGTGGTCGTGGCCTACGGGATGCTGCTGCCGCAGGCGATCCTCGACGCGCCGCGGCACGGCTGCCTCAACCTGCACGGATCCCTGCTGCCGCGCTGGCGCGGCGCGGCGCCGATCCAGCGCGCCGTGATGGCGGGCGACGCCGAGAGCGGCGTCGGCGTCATGCGGATGGAGGCCGGTCTCGACACAGGCCCGGTCGCCCTCGAGGCGCGGTTGCCGATCACCCCGGGCATGACGGCGGGCGCCCTTCACGACGCGCTCATGCCGCTCGGCGCCGACCTGATGGCGCGGGCCCTCGCGGCGCTCGACGCGGGCACGCTGACCTTCGCGCCGCAGCCGGAGGACGGAATCGTCTACGCCCACAAGATCACCAACGACGAGGCGCGGATCGACTGGTCCCGCCCGGCGGCTGAGGTCGCCAACCGGATCAACGGGCTGTCGCCGTTCCCCGGCGCCTTCTTCGAGGTCGATCTCGGCAAGGGCTCCGAGCGCGTGAAGGTGCTCCGCGCCGCCCCGGCGGAGGGTTCGGGCGCGCCGGGCACGCTGCGCGACTCCGACGGCACCGTCGCCTGCGGGGACGGCGCCGTCCAGCTGCTGGAGCTGCGCCGCGCCGGGAAGGGCGGCAGCGCCAGCGGGGCCGAGTTCGTCCGCGGCGCCCGTCTGACGCCCGGCGCCCGCCTCGGCTGATGCGCGTCGCCCGTTCACGGCATTCGGCGCGCTGCCCGACCCGTCATCGCGAGCGCAGCGAAGCGACCCAGGGCAGCGCACCCTGGCGAGGCTTGGCGCGACGCCGGATCGCTTCGGCACGCTCGCAGAGACGATCGCGCGCGCATCTTTCCGAAGCTCTGTGCCGTATCGCGAGATCGAACATCGGAGCGCTATCGAGAGACCTTGAGGGGGCCGGCTGATGCCCCGCTACAAGCTCGTCATCGAGTACGACGGCGGTCCGTTCTGCGGCTGGCAGCGGCAGGCGGACGATCCCACGGTCCAGGGCGCGATCGAGGCGGCGGTCACGCGCTTCTCCGGCGAGGAGGCCCGGCTCACCTGCGCGGGCCGGACCGATGCCGGCGTGCACGCGATCCATCAGGTCGCCCATCTCGACCTCGCCAAGGACTGGCGGACTGACACGGTGCGGGATGCCCTGAACGCCCATCTGCGGCCGCAGCCGGTGGCGATCCTGTCCGCCGAGACCGTGCCGGAGAGCTTCGACGCCCGCCACTCGGCGATCCGCCGGCACTACCGCTACCGCATCCTCAATCGGCGCAGCCCCGCGGCGCTGACGCGTGCCAATGTCTGGCACGTGCCGTGGACCCTCGACGTGGACCTCATGCACGAAGCCGCCCAGCGCCTCGTCGGCCGCCACGACTTCTCGGCCTTCCGGGCCGCCGAGTGCCAGGCGAACAGCCCGATCCGAACGCTGGAGCAGCTCGACGTCGCCCGCGCGCCGATGGCGCTCCACGACGAGATCGTGGTGGCGACGTCGGCGCGCTCGTTCCTGCACCATCAGGTGCGGGCGATGGTCGGCACGCTGATGCTTGCCGGCTGCCGCCGCCTCTCGGCGGACGAGGTCGCCGCTATCCTGGCCTCGGGCGACAAGCGCCGGTGCGGGCCGCTGGCCCCGGCCGCCGGGCTGACCTTCGTGGGCGTCGACTACGAACCGGGGAAGTAGGCGTCGAGCACGCGCCCGTAGATCGCCGTCAGCCGCTCCAGGTCGGCGACCGCCACGCACTCGTCGGTCTGGTGCATGGTCTCGCCCACGAGGCCGAACTCGATCACCGGGCAGGCATCCTTGATGAAGCGGGCATCCGACGTGCCGCCCGTCGTGGAGAGCGTCGGGGTCAGGCCGGTCTCGGCCCGGATCGCCTCCGCGACCAGCCTCACGAAGGCGTCCGGCCGCGTCAGGAACGCCGGCGCGTTCGAGGGCTGCAGATCCAGGCTGAAGCGCACCGCGTTCCCGGCCGCCTGTTCCAGGCGCCGACGGATCTCTTCGCCCAGGCTCTCGGCCGTCCAGTCGTCGTTGAAGCGGATATTGAAGGTCGCCCGGGCGGTCGCCGGGATCACGTTGGTGGCCGGGTTGCCGACGTCGATCGTGGTGAATTCGAGGTTCGAGGCGTCGAAATGCGCCGTCCCGCGATCCAGCGGCTCGGCGACCAGCGCCGAGGCGAGGCGCAGCAGGCCCGGGATCGGGTTCTCGGCCTTGTGTGGGTAGGCGACGTGGCCCTGCCGGCCGAGAACGGTGAGCTTGCCGGTCAGCGACCCGCGCCGACCGATCTTGATCATCTCGCCGAGCCGGCCCGGATTGGTCGGCTCCCCGAGGACACAGTGGTCGAACCGCTCGCCCCGGCGCCGCGCCCAGTCGAGGAGCTTCACGGTGCCGTTGACCGCCGGTCCCTCCTCGTCGCCGGTGATCAGGAACGCGATGGAGCCGCCGAAATCGGCGCCGCGCCGGTCGAGGAAGGCGAGGGTCGCCGCGAGCATGCAGGCGACGCCGCCCTTCATGTCGGCCGCTCCCCGCCCGTACAGCATCCCGTCGGCCACGGCGCCCGCGAAGGGATCGTGGCGCCACGCGCCCTCGCCCTCCGGCACGACGTCGGTGTGGCCGGCGAAGACGAGGCACGGACCGTCCCGCCCGACGCGGGCGTAGAGGTTCGGCGTGTCGGGGTAGCCGGGCTCCGAGAAGACCGGCCGGTCGACCGCGAAGCCGGCCGGCCGGAGCGCGTCGGCGACGACGTCGAGGGCGCCCCGATCCTCCGGCGTCACGGACGGGCACCGGATCAGGTCCTGCGCGAGGCGAAGGGCCGCGTCGGGGGCGTGATGAACTGCCGGCATGAACCCGTCCTCGGCGGCGCGACGTGCCGCGCGGCCCGCTTAACCCGAAGCGGGCCGCCCCGGAACTCCCGTCCCGGGCCCTACTTGGTCACCACGACCTGCACGTCGCCGTGGCGGCGTTGCACCGACACGGTGACGTCGTCGTCATAGCGCTGGAACCGGATGTCCAGGCGCGAGCCGCCGAGCTTGACGTTGTAGAGCGTCACCCCGTCGAGGAAGCCCGGCAGGATCGGGTTCTTGAGCCGGACACGGTTGCGCTCGTGGTCCAGTTCGAGGCCGAGGCAGGCCGCCAGGAACGCGAACGGCGCCGCCGCCGCCCAGGCCTGCGGGCTGCAGGCGACCGGGTACGAGACGGGGCCGCGCTGCTTGCGGCGCATGAAGCCGCAGAACAGCTCCGGCAGCCGCTTCTGGTCCTGGTAGAGCGAGGTGTCGAACATCCCCTGGAAGATGCGCGCGGCCTCGTGCTTGCGGTCGTAGCGCGCCAGACCCATCGCGATCAGCGCGTTGTCGTGCGGCCAGATCGAGCCGTTGTGGTAGGACATCGGGTTGTAGCGCGCCTCGCCCTTGGCGATCGTGCGCACGCCCCAGCCGTTGAAGCCGTCCTTGCACAGCAGCGTCTCGGCGACCCGCGCCGCCCGCTCCGGCTTGGCGATGCCGGTGAACAGGGCGTGGCCGGCATTGGAGGAGCGCACCGCGCACTGCTTCTTGGCGCCGTCGAGCGCCAGCGCGTAGGTGCCGATCTCCTCGTTCCAGAACGCCGCGTCGAACCGCTCGCGCAGGCTCGCCGCCTCCTGGGTGAGGCGCTCCGCCATCGGGTCGTGGCCGAGGAGCGCCGCGAGCTTCGCCATGCCGTTCTTGGCGGCGTAGACGTAGCCCTGCACCTCGCAGAGGGCGATCGGGCCCTTTGCCAGGTGACCGTCGGTGTGGAAGATCGAGTCGTGGCTGTCCTTCCAGCCCTGGTTCTCCAGACCCTTGTCGGTGTCGCGGGCGTACTCGACGAAGCCGTCGCCGTCGCGGTCGCCGTAGCGGTCCATCCATTCGAGCGCGAGTTCGAGGGCCGGCCAGATCGCCCGCACGGTCTCGAGGTCGCCCGTGACCGCGTAGTACTCCCAGGCCAGCATCACGAAGAGCGGCGTGCCGTCGATGGTGCCGTAATAGTGCCGGAACGGCACCTCGCCGAGCATCGCCATCTCGCCGCGCCGGGTCTCGTGGAGGACCTTGCCGGGCTGCGCGTCGGCGGCCGGATCGACCGCCTTGGCCTGGGTCGAGGCGAGGTAGCGCAGCACGCCCCGGGCGAATTTCGGGTCGATCCAGAGCGCCATCATCGCGGTGATGATGCCGTCGCGCCCGAACACCGTGGAGTACCAGGGGATGCCGGCGAAGGGGTAGATGCCCTCCGGGGTTCGGCTCGCGAGCATGTAGAGGTCGGCGGTCGCCCGGCACAGCCCCTCGTTGAACTGGTCGTTCGACGAGATGATCGTGGTGATGCCAGCCGTCAGCGCCCGCAGGTCGCGCCGCGAATCGCGGTAGGCGCGTGCGAAGATCGTCCCCTCGCCGAGATCCTTCGGCTCGCGCCGGGCACCGCCGGCATTGGCGGCGAGCGTCAGCTTGGCGGCCGCGTCCTCGCCGACCATCGTGTCGGTCGGGGGCTTGGTGAAGGCCCGGTGCGCCTCGAAGGTGACGCGGATGAACAGGGAGGTCCGGCCCTCCGGCGGGAGCGACACGTCGAACACCACCTTGCCGGGCTCGATCGAATCGGGCTTCGGGCCGAAATGCAGGGAGGTCGTCCGGACGATCTCGTCCAGGCCGACGTAGCGGAACTGCACCTCGCGGTCGCTCGCCACGAGCACGCCGCGCTTGCCGCGCTCCTGTCGATCTGTCCCGCGGACCTCGAAGAGGTCGCGGAAATCCGCGTCGAAGGTGACGGCGATGCGCAGGCGCCGGTGCTTCGAGTCGTAGGAGCGGAGGCCGATCCGGTCGTAGCAGGCGCCGCGGAACAGGAACTTGGTGCGCTCGATCGCGATCGTCTCGCGGGGGATCGAGGTCTCGTCGTGGGCGTCGATGCGGATGTCGGGCGTCGTCATGTCGACGCTGAGCGCGCCGTTATCGTCCTGCATCACCGAGGAGAGCATCAGCGGGCGCTGGCCCTCGACCGTCACCTCCAGGCGCGAGAGGTAGCGCGTGTCCTGGAAATAGAGGCCTTCCGGGCCGGGCTGGACGCCGATGTCGCCGTAGGAATCGAGGACGCCGAAGGCCTCGCCGAACTTCAGCGAGCGCAGTGGCCGCTCGACCAGGGAGGTCTGCGCCTCGATGTGATAGGTCGGGAGGACATCGTCCGCGTCCTGGAATCCGTGCGCCACGCTTCCGGCGCTCGCCGCGGTCCGGGCCTTCGCATCGTGGGCCGCTGCCGTGTTGTCCGCCGCCATGCAGGGCATCTCCGGGTGCAAATGAGGGGTGCGAATCGAGAGGGCTGCTGCATCCCTTCGATGCAGCAGCCCTTGTTCACCCTACGGATGAGTCGCCTTTAAGACGCTAGGCCGAGCCGGCCCCGCCTCGCAAGCCCGGGGGCCGGCTTTCAGGCCGGCATGGCGGCGACCGGGATCGCCGGACGCGCGGAGCCGTTAACCTCGCCGTACTGCGGCATGAAGCCGGACTTCGGCAGCTTGATCACGTCGGCGCCGCGGGCGAGCAGGTCCTCGTAGGCGGCGACGTACTTCTTCACCATGCACTCGGCGGTGAAGGCGCTCTCGAAGTGGCGGCGCACGCCGGCGCGGCTCATGGTCTTCACCTTGGCGACCGCGGCCACGGCGTCGTCCATGTTCTCGCAGAGAACGCCGCCCACGCCGTCCTTGATGACCTCCGGCACGGAGCCGTTCCGGAACGCGATCACCGGGGTGCCGGCCGACATCGCCTCGATCATCACGAGGCCGAAGGGCTCCGGCCAGTCGATCGGGAAGGCGAGCGCCAGGGCGTTGCCGAGGAACTCCTTCTTCTGCTCCTCATTGATCTCGCCGATGTACTCGATCAGCGGGTGATGGATCATCGGCTCGATGACCTCGTCCCAGTAATCCTGGTCGGCCTTGTCGACCTTGGCGGCGATCTTGAGGGGCGTGCCGGAACGGATCGCCATCTCGATCGCGCGGTCGGGCCGCTTCTCGGGCGAGATCCGGCCGAGGAAGGCCAGGTAGCCGCCCTTGGCGTCCGGGTAGTACGGGCAGTTCTCGGCCGGCAGGCCGTGATGGATCGTCGCCAGCCAGTTGGAGGTCGGCGGCATGGGCAGGCGCTGGTTGTCGGAGATCGAGACCAGCGGCATGCCCGTGAAGGTGCGGTAGACCGGCATGAAGTCCGGCACGTCCAGGCGACCGTGCATCGTGGTGATGCACTTGTGGTTCAGATCCTCGAACATCGGGTACTGAAGCAGGTCGATGTGGAAGTGCAGGATGTCGAACTCGTGCGCGCGGCGGTGCACCTGATGCAGCATCGCCAGGTGGCTGGCCGTGTGATCCCGGTAGCCGAGCAGGCGCAGACCCTCGGGCGTGCAGGCCGCGAGCTTGGCAGTCGTCTCGGAGTCACCGCTCGCGAACAGCGTGACTTCGTGGCCCTGGCGAACCAGTTCCTCTGTAATCCAGCTGACGACGCGCTCGGTGCCGCCGTAGAACTTCGGAGGGACGGCCTCCGACAACGGAGCGATCTGGGCAATGCGCACGAAGTGTCTCCTGGTTGGCCAATTTGACGGGGGGTCTAACCCTGCCGGCCTGAGCGGGACATGAATGAAACCGACGGCTAAGGTTATGGTTCCTGGCGCACCCGCTGTCCCTCGCCGTTTTGTGCGGCGCGCAAGCCGTCCCCGAATTCCTCCGAATCAGCACGGGCGAAACGGCCGCTGCCCCGCCGTTGCCGGCTCGCCGGCGCGGGCGTCGTGCAGAGAAGCCCGGTCCCAGGGCTCGATACGCCGGAGCCCGGCGACGCGTTCCACCGGATCTCGATCTCGTGCTCCGATCCGCGGGCGTTGCCGCCGCGTCAGCTTTCTGTCATAAGCCGCCCCGCGTCGAACCGCCCGGCCGATAGGGCTGCCGTGGCGGCTCGTGCTGCTCCACCAGAAGCATCAGCGCGCGAACCTCATCCGATCCTCCCGGATCGGTCCGGGATCATTTCGCGCAACGGAGAGCCAAATGCCCAAGTTGAAGACGAAATCGGGCGCGAAGAAGCGCTTCAAGATCACCGGCACCGGCAAGGTGATGTACGCCCAGGCCGGCAAGCGCCACGGGATGATCAAGCGGACGACCAAGCAGATCCGCAACCTGCGCGGCACCACGACCCTGTTCGAGGGCGATGCCGCCAACGTGAAGAAGTACTTCCTGCCGAACGCGCGGTAAGTCCTTCAGCACCCGTTGCCACTGTCTTTCGTCGAATCCAGGAGATAACCGATGGCCCGCGTCAAGCGCGGCGTGACCAGTCACGCGAAGCACAAGAAGGTTCTGAAGGCCGCCAAGGGCTATTACGGCCGGCGCAAGAATACGATCCGCATCGCCAAGCAGGCGGTCGAGAAGGGCATGCAGTATGCCTACCGCGACCGCAAGAACAAGAAGCGCACGTTCCGCGCCCTCTGGATCCAGCGCCTCAACGCGGCGGTCCGCGAGCACGGCCTGACCTACTCGCGCTTCATCGACGGCCTGGCGAAGTCCGGCATCGTCGTCGACCGCAAGGCCCTGTCGGAGCTGGCGATCCACGAGCCGGCGAGCTTCGCCGCCGTCGTCGAGAAGGCGAAGGCCGCGCTGCCGCAGAACACCGCCAAGGCCGCCTGATCCAGGCCTGAGGCGAGACGGACGGAAGGCGCGGTTCCCCAGGGAGCCGCGCCTTCGTCGTTTACGAGGTCCCGCGCCCCGCGCTTGCGCCGGCGCCCGCAACGCGCGAGAGCACGGCCCGACGGCCGACTCCGCCAACCCTGCTCGAAGACTGCGATGACCGATCTCGACACCCTGGAACGCGACCTCCTGGCCCAGGTGAGCGCGGCCTCCGACGAGGCCACCCTCGACGCGGTCCGCGTCGCCGCGCTCGGCAAGAAGGGCAGCGTCTCGGATCTGCTGAAGACGCTCGGGTCGATGACGCCGGACGAGCGCAAGGAGCGCGGGCCCCTGATCAACGGGCTGCGCGACCGGGTCCAGGGCGCCGTCACCGCCCGCAAGACCGAGCTGGCCGAGGCCGCCCTGGAGGCCCGCCTCGCCTCCGAGCGGGTCGACGTGACCCTGCCGGTCCGCGAGGCCCCCGAGGTGCGCGGCCGGATCCACCCGATCTCCCAGGTGATTGACGAGATCACCGCGATCTTCGCCGACATGGGCTTCGCGGTCGCCGAGGGTCCGGACATCGAGACGGACGAGCTGAACTTCACGGCGCTCAACTTCCCGCCCGGCCACCCGGCCCGCGAGATGCACGACACCTTCTTCCTGGCGCCCGACCGCGACGGGCAGCGCAAGGTGCTGCGCACCCACACCTCGCCCGTACAGGTCCGGACCATGCGGGCGCAGACGCCACCGATCCGCGTGATCATCCCGGGGCGGACCTACCGGCACGATTCCGACCAGACCCACACGCCGATGTTTCACCAAGTCGAGGGGCTGGTGATCGACAAGGCGGCCAACATCGCCAACCTGAAATGGGTGCTGGAGGAGTTCTGCAAGGCGTTCTTCGAGGTCGACGGCGTGAAGATGCGCTTCCGCCCGTCCTTCTTCCCCTTCACCGAGCCCTCCGCCGAGGTCGACATCCAGTGCTCGCGCAAGGGCGGCGAGATCCGCTTCGGCGAGGGGGACGACTGGCTGGAGATCCTGGGCTGCGGGATGGTCCACCCGAACGTGCTGCGCAATTGCGGGCTCGACCCGGACGCGGTGCAGGGCTTCGCCTTCGGTGTCGGCATCGACCGCATCGCCATGCTGAAATACGGCATGCCGGACCTGCGCCCGTTCTTCGAGGCCGACGTCCGCTGGCTCGACCATTACGGCTTCCGCCCGCTCGACGTGCCGAGCCTCGTGGGCGGCCTCACGAGCTGAGCCGCCCCGGCCCCGCGATCCTGTTCCTCCGACGGTCGAGCCGATACCGGGCTCTCGAAGGTCCATCATGAAATTCACCCTCTCCTGGCTCAAGGACCACCTCGACACCGAGGCCTCCCTCGACACCGTCGCCGAGACGCTCACGCGGATCGGCCTTGAGGTGGAGGGCGTCGAGGACAAGGCCGCCGCGCTCAGGCCCTACGTGATCGCCCGGATCCTGACGGCCGAGCAGCACCCGAACGCCGACCGGCTCCGGGTCTGCACGGTCGACACCGGCACGGGCACCCCCGTGCAGGTGGTGTGCGGCGCCCCGAACGCCCGGGCCGACCTCGTCTCGGTCTTCGCGCCGCCCGGCACCTACGTCCCGGGCAAGAACATCACCCTGTCGGTGGGCACGATCCGCGGCGTCGAGAGCCACGGCATGCTGTGCTCGGGCGCCGAGCTCGGCCTCGGCGACGACCACGACGGCATCCTGGAACTCCCGACCGACGCGCCGGTCGGCCAGGCCTACGCGCTCTACGCCGGGCTCGACGATCCGGTCATCGAGATCAACCTGACGCCGAACCGTCCGGACTGCACCTCCGTCCACGGCATCGCCCGCGACCTCGCGGCGGCCGGCCTCGGCACGCTCAAGGGCGAGACGCTGCCGGGCCTGCGCGGCGAGGGTCCCTGCCCGGTCGCGGTCGAGCTCGCCCTCGATCCGGCCGACCGGCACCTCGCCCCGATGTTCGCCCTGCGGCTCGTGCGCGGCGTCCGGAACGGCCTGTCGCCGGCCTGGATGCAGGCCCGGCTGCGCGCCATCGGCCTGCGGCCGATCAACAGTCTCGTCGACATCACCAACTACGTCACCTTCGACCGCGGGCGGCCACTGCACGTCTTCGACGCTGCCAAGGTCGCCGGCACGCTGACCGTGCGGCGGGCGCGGGCGGGCGAGAGCCTGCGCGCCCTCGACGGCCGGACCCACACGCTGACCGACGACACCGTGGTGATCGCCGACGCGAACGGCGTCGAATCCATCGCTGGCATCATGGGCGGCGAGGCGTCGGGCTGCGACGCCGGCACCACGGACGTGCTGATCGAGTCGGCCCTGTGGGACCCGACCAACATCGCCCAGTCGGGCCGACGGCTCGGCATCATCACCGACGCGCGCTACCGCTTCGAGCGGGGCGTCGACCCGGCCTTCACGGTTCCCGGCCTCGACCTCGCGACGCGGCTGGTGGTCGATCTCTGCGGCGGAACGCCGACCGAGGCGCATGTCGCCGGCGCGCCGCCCGAATCCCGGCGCAGCATCGACTTCCCCTGGACCGAAATCCGCCGCCTCGCCGGACTGGACGTGCCGCGCACCGAGATGCAGCAGATCCTCGAGACGCTGGGCTTCCACGTCTCCGGCACCGGGGACCGGGTGACGGTGCTGCCCCCGTCCTGGCGGCCCGACGTCGAGGGCAAGGCCGACCTCGTCGAGGAGGTCGTCCGCATCGCCGGGCTCGACCGGATCGTGGCCGAGCCCCTGCCGCCGCTCGCCGGGATCGGCCGCCCGCTGCTCACCGTGATGCAGAAGCGGACCCGCCTCGCCAAGCGCGCCCTGGCGAGCCGCGGCCTCATGGAGGCGGTCACGTGGTCGTTCGTGCCGCACGACGACGCCGTCCTGTTCGGCGGCGGCGGAGCCGACCTGGTGCTGGCCAACCCGATCGCCTCGGAGCTGTCCGACATGCGGCCGAGCCTGGTGCCGGGCCTCCTGCGCGCGGCGCAACGCAATGCCGACCGCGGCTACCCGGACGCCGCCCTGTTCGAGGTCGGCCAGTGCTTCGCCTCGGACGTACCGGAAGGCCAGACCGTCCGCGCGGCGGCGGTCCGACGGGGCGGCGCGACCCTGGCCGGCGCCGGGCGGCACTGGGACGGCACGGCGGCGACCGTCGACGCGTTCGACGCCAAGGCGGACGCCATCGCGTTGCTCGGCAGCCTGGGCGTGCCGACCGGCGGCCTCCAGATCACGCCCGGCGGCCCGTCCTGGCTGCATCCCGGCCGCTCCGGCACGCTGCGCTTCGGTCCGAAGACGGAGATCGGCTGGTTCGGGGAGGTGCATCCGCGAACGCTGCAGGCCCTCGACCTGAAGGGAACGCTCGTGGCCTTCGAGATCGTCCTCGACGCCCTGCCCCTGCCCAAGCTCAAGCCGACCAAGGCCAAGGCCGCCCTGGCACTGTCGGAATTCCAGCCGCTGTCGCGGGACTTCGCCTTCGTGGTCGGCCGCGACGTGCCGGCGGGTGACATCGTCAAGGCCGCCCAGAACGCCGAGCGCAAGCTGGTGACGGGTGTCGACGTGTTCGACCTCTACGAGGGGCCGGGCGTGCCGGACGGCGCGAAGTCGGTGGCGATCGCGGTGCGTCTCCAGCCCGTCGAGCGGACCCTGACCGACGCGGAGATCGAGGCGGTGAGCGCCAGGATCGTCGCCGAGGTCACCCGCAAGACGGGCGCGACGCTCCGGGCCTGAGGCGCCGCCATGGACCGGATCGCCCTGCTCATCGACGACCTCGCGGCGGCCGAGTACCGGCCGAAGGCGGCGTTGCGGGAGGCCCTGAACCACCCCGCCGCCGTCGCGGAGGCGACGCTGCCGCTGCTGGAGGCGGCCGCCGACGGGCGCGAGCTGGCAGCGGAGGAGACGAACCTCCTGTTCTGGGGCCTGCACGTCATGGCCCATGCCCGGGACACGCGCGCCCTCGCGCCGCTCCTCAGGCTGCTCCGGCACGACGAGGAGACCCTCGACGCGGTGCTGGGGGACGCCGTCACGGCGACGCTGGCCAAGGTCGTGGCGAGCCTGTTCGACGGCGATCCGCAGCCGCTGTTCCGCCTGATCCTGGACAGCACGGTCGACGATCACGCGCGCATGGCGCTGATGTGCGCCTGCACCTTCCTGACCCTGGAGGGACGGATCGACCGGGCCGCGATGCACGACCTGCTGGTCCGTTTCGACGACGCGCAGGCCGCCGTGGAGGACGGGCCGGCCTGGGTCGGCTGGGAGGAGACGATCGCGCATCTCGGCTTCCGGGACCTCGCGCCCCGCGCGGCCGCGGCCCGCGCCGACGGACGGCTCACCGACGAGATCAGCGACGCCGACTGGTTCAAGGAGGCCCTGCGCAAGGCCGAGACCAAGCCGGACGACCGGGACCGGCTCGGGCCCTACCAGTACGGCTACCTCGACGATCCGGTCGAGGCTCTCGACTGGGCCGAGGAGGGCGCGGGCGAGCCGCAGCGCAACCCGTTCAAGGATGTCGGCCGCAACGATCCCTGCCCCTGCGGCTCGGGCAAGAAGTTCAAGAAGTGCTGCCTCGGCAAGGCGGAGGCGGAGGGGCCTTGGATGCCGCCGGAACCCCTAGGCCGCTGAGGCGCCGCTGCCGCTGAGCGGGTTCTCGGGATCCCAGCCGTAGCTCAGGGTCTCGAACCGCATAGCGCGGGCGTCGACCATGAGGAGGCGCCCGACGAGGGGCTCGCCGAAGCCCGCCACGGCCCGGATCACCTCCATGGCCATCAGCGAGCCCATGACGCCGGCGAGCGCGCCGAGCACGCCGGCCTCCGCGCAGGCGGGCACACTGCCGGGCGGCGGCGGGTTCGGGAAGAGGCAGCGATAGGTCGGGTTCGGCGTCCCGTCGGGCCCCGTCTCGTGGGCCCGGATCGTGGTCAGCGTACCGTCGAAGCGGCCCAGAGCCGCCGTGACCAGCGGCCGACGCGCCCGGAAGCAGGCGTCCGACACCGCGTAGCGCGTGGCGAAATTGTCGGACCCATCCGCCACGAGGTCGTAGCCGGCGATCAGGTCGACGGCGTTGTCCGCGTCGATCCGGAACGGGTGCGGGACCACCGACACGTGCGGGTTGAGGCGCGCCACCGCGTCGGCCGCGCTCTCGACCTTCGGCCGACCAAGGTCCGGCGTCCCGTGGATCACCTGCCGCTGCAGGTTCGACAGGGAGACCGTGTCGTCGTCGACGAGGCCGATCGTGCCGATCCCCGCGGCGGCGAGGTACTGGATCAGCGGCGCGCCGAGGCCGCCCGCCCCAACGACGAGGATCCGGGCGGCCTTGAGCCGGGCCTGACCGGGACCGCCGACCTCCGCGAGGACGAGGTGGCGGGCGTAGCGTTCGATCTCATCGGGAGCGAGGGCCATCGCCTGCCCATAATCCGCGGCGCCGCCGATCGGAAGCGCTGAAAAAGACAACGCCGCCCCGGTGAGGAGGCGGCGCGGGTCTCGCGTCTCGGGATCCGGGCCGCTCAGCGCGGCGCGAGGATCATGATCATCTGCCGGCCTTCGAGCATTGGCTCGCTCTCGACCTTGGCGATCTCGGCGGTCTCGCTCTTCACGCGCTCCAGGAGGCGCAGACCGATATCCTGGTGAGCCATCTCACGACCGCGGAAGCGCAGGGTCACCTTGACCTTGTCGCCCTCCTCGAAGAAGCGGTGCACCGACTTCATCTTGGTGTCGTAGTCGTGCTTGTCGATGCCGGGACGGAGCTTGATCTCCTTCACCTCGACGGTCTTCTGCCGCTTGCGGGCCTCGTTCTGCTTCTTCTGCTCGTTGAAGCGGAAGCGCCCGTAATCGAGCAGCTTGCAGACGGGCGGCACGGAGTTCGGCGCGATCTCCACGAGATCGAGACCGGCCTCCTCGGCCAGATTGAGGGCGTCGAAGAAGGGAACGACGCCGCGGTTCTGCCCGGTGTCGTCGATCAGCTGCACTTCCCGCACACCGCGAATGTCGCGGTTGGCGCGCGGCCCGTCCTTCTGCGGGGCCGGCATGGCTCTCATCGGTCTACGAATGGCTTAGGTCTCCTGCTGCAACGGCGAAACGGCGGATCTTCAGGAAGATCTCCTGACCGCCAGCCGCTCCGGTCTCATCCGGACATACAACGTTGGTGGAACCGCGGCCAGAGTCAACCGGCTACCATCGCGACGCCGGAAATAATCGGCCGCCGCGTCGCGATTCGAGTCCGATGCCCTCAGGTCGAACGGCCGAGCAGCTCGGCGTAGACCGCCAGCGTGTCGCCGACCATCCGCTCCAGGGAGAAGTGCGCCTCGACATGCGCGCGGCTGCGCCGACCGAGGGCGTCGCGGGCGCTCGCGCCGAGGGAGAGGGCCTCGGTCAGAGCGGCGGCGAGCGCGGCCGGGTCGCCGGGCGGCACGCGCCATCCGGTGCGCTGGCCGGCGGGGGTCTCGGGCGGTGCCAGCACCGTCTCCGGCACCGCGCCGAGATCCGAGACGACCACGGGTGCGCCGAGCGCCTGCGCCTCGACGGCCGAGCGGCCGAAGGCCTCGGGCTCCACGGACGGCACCGCCACCACCGATGCGGCGCGGAAGGCCGCCGGCATGTCGGTGCAGTGCCCGACCCTGCGGACGATGCCCTCGAGCCCGCGCGCGGCGATCAGCGCGTCGAGCTCGCGTTCGTAGGCGGCGCGGCCCTGCGGGTCCCCCGCGAGGACCACGGCCAGGTCCGGGACACCGCGATCGCGCATCCGCGCGGCGGCCTCGATCAGCACGCGGTGGCCCTTCCAGGCCGTGAGGCGGGCGGCCAGCAGGATCACCCGCTCGTGCGGCGCCACATTCCAGCTCCGGCGCAGCGCCTCGACCCGGGTGGCCCCGACCGCCACCGGGTTGAACACCGCGAGGTCGGTGCCGCGGTGGATGACCCGCACGCGGTCGCCGGCCTGCTCGGCGTGCAGCCGGTGGATCAGGTCCGCGGTGTAATGCGAGTTGGCGATCACCACGTCGCCGCGGGCCATGATCGAGTTGTAGAGGACCTTCACGCCGGTCCGGCCGGAATAGCTGCCGTGATAGGTGGTCACGAACGGGAGCCCAAGCCGGCGCGCCGCCCCGAGGGCGACCCAGGCGGGCGCGCGGGAGCGGGCGTGGATGATCTGCACCTTCTCGCGGCGGCAGAGCGCCATCAGCCGCAGGACGTTCACCGCCATCGACGCTGGGTTCTTCGACGCGGCCGGGAATCGGAGCCAGTGCCCGCCCTTGGCCTGCAACTCGCCGACGAGTCGTCCGCCCTCGGTCGCCACCAGGGCGCGGGCGCCCACGGCCGCGAGGCCGCCCGCGACGTCGACGGTGGTACGCTCGGCGCCGCCCGCATCGAGTTCGGGGATGATCTGCAGGATGCGGGCGCCGGCCAGCGCCCCGACCTCCGCCGGGAACCCCGACAGGGCGTGGGGGCCGTCGCCCGTTCGCGGGCCCTCGGCGAGGACGCGCAGGCCCCCGGCCGGTATCTGCCAAATGCTCGCTGCCATTGATCCAGCATCGCCGCCGGGCTTTACGGTCCGGTAAACGAGAGTTGAAGCCGAACCGTTCAGGACCGGACTTCTTCCACGTCGAGACAGGGATACCGGAGAGAACGATGACGGATACGGCCCCCGAGTTCCTGACCGTTGGCACCGGCGACGCGGCCCGCCGCATCGCCGTGCGGGTGCGCGCGGGCGGCGGGCCGCCGGTGGTCTGGCTCGGCGGCTTTCGCTCCGACATGACCGCGACCAAGGCGACGGCGCTCGATGCCTGGGCCGAACGGACGGGCCGTAAGCTCGTGCGGTTCGACTACGCCGCGCACGGTGCCTCGGGCGGCACGTTCACGGACTGCACCATCTCGTCGTGGCTCGAGGACGCGCAGGCGGTCCTGGCGGCCTACGTGACGGAGGCGCCGGTACTCGTCGGCTCGTCGATGGGCGGCTGGATCGCCTGCCTGGCGGCCCGCGACCGGGCCGCGCGCGGGGAGGCCACGGCGGGGCTGGTGCTTATCGCGCCGGCCCTCGACTTCACCGAGGAGCTGATCTGGAACCGCCTCAGCGAGGCGGCGCGCGCCATGCTGATCCGCGACGGCGTCCTCCGGAAGCCCAGCGACTACGCGCCGGAGCCGGACCCGATCACGCGGGCCCTGATCGACGACGGCCGCCGACACTGCATGCTGGGCGGCCAAGTCGATCCGGGCTGCCCGGTGCACATCCTCCAGGGCATGCGGGACACCGACGTCCCCTACACGCACGCCCTGCGAATCCTCGACCGCCTGCCGGCCGAAGGGACGGTGCTGACGCTGATCGCCGACGGCGACCACCGGCTGTCGCGGCCGCAGGACATCGCGCGGCTCGTGGCGGCGGTGGCCGAGATCGCCTGACCGGTCTCCCGGCCAGGCCTCTCAGCGGGTCGGGTGCAGGGTCAATGCAGGCTGACGGGCTGCAGGTCGTGCGCGGCGGCGTTGGCCAGCACGACGTCCCGCGAATCGGCGAGCATGATCGGCGCGCCGCTCGCCGAGAGCAGGGCGAACAGGTCGAGGCCGGGCGTCAGCTCGGGGGCCTGCGGGAAGAAGCGGCGGACCTCGTCGGACCGGATCGGCCGGACGTAGGCGATGTGCCCCTCGCCCAGCGCCGCGAGATCGGCCGGCTGGAAATCGGCCGGATCGAGATCGGCGGGGGTCAGAGGAGACGGATTCAGATCGGTCATAAAGCCCTCCTGGGGTGGCAGAGCGTCCACCGCCGATCCTGAAGGCATCGGCGGCTCCACCCTGATGTGGGGATCCGCGCCGGCCAATCAATCGGTCGGCGTCAGCCGCGGGCGCCGATATCGATCTTGCGCACGATGCGGTCCGGCTCCGGCCGGACCAGATCGATCGACAGGAGGCCGTTGGCGAGGTCGGCGCCGAGCACCTCCATGCCGTCCGCGAGCAGGAAGGCCCGCTGGAACTGCCGCGCCGCGATGCCGCGGTGCAGGAAGTGGCGCTCGCGCTCGTCGACCTGCCGGCCGCGCACGACGAGCTGGCTCTCCTCCAGCATCACGTCCAGCTGATCGCGGGTGAAGCCGGCCACCGCCAGGGTGATCCGCAGGCGCTCGGGCTCGCTCTCGGTGCGGGGCAGGCGCTCGATGTTGTAGGGGGGGTAGCCGTCGTTGGCGGCCTTGGAGACCCGGTCGAGGGCCTGCTCGATCTCGTCGAAGCCGAGCAGGAACGGGTGCCCGAAGGGCGAGGATCGAGTCATCGCGGCCATCATCCAGAAAGCGAAGCCTCCGACCCCGGGATCTGCCGCAATCCCGGGATGCCCGAGCACCTCGTCGACAGGAGCCCGCCCGGGGCAGCGCTCCGCCGGACGCGACGACGCCGGCGACTCGGAGATATGGCCAAGGCCTTCCGGGCCATCAAGGGAGGGGACCGGAATCGACGGCGACCCGTGGTCGCGCATTTCCGGGAAGTTTCGGCAAATTTATGCGGGATCGATAGGCAAAGCCTGCAACGGCCACGCTTTCTTCTAACAGTTTGGAACTGCTCTGATTTTCTCGCCGGGCCTTGATCCGGGCGGCGGGCCTGGATACTGCCGCGGCAGGCGACGATCCGGCTCCCGAGCTCGATCGCCGCGATCCATTTCCGCGAGGCGCCGGAGCCGTGAGCACGCCCATGACCCCGTCGGACCACGCGGCGATGCGGCGCGTCGCAGACGTGTGCGGCGACGAGGCCGACATCCTGGCCCTGTCGGTGGCCCGCTTCGTGGCGGCCGGCTACATGACCAGCGACGTCGCCTGCTGGAACGCGGCCTTCGACGGGGCCGAGCAGTTGCTCGGGCCAACGGAAGGGTGCCGCTTCGTCGCCTGCGTGGTCGCGATCATCCGGGCGCTCCGCGCGGAACGCGACGGCGACTGGTCGTTCATGCCGGCGAGCTGCTGCCGCGTGACAGGCCACGAATGCGCGCTGGTGAAGCTGATCAACCGGGGCCGGCAGCGCCTCTGGGCGGATCTCGAGGCCGCCGCGGCCGAGATCACCGGCCAGGACGCGGCGCCGCGCCTCGTGGCGGCGGTCCGCGCCGCGGTCGGGCCGCTCGACGCGGCGGCCGAGCGCCTCGCCCCGGCCTCCTGCCCCGCCGGAACGGTGCTGCACTGATCCGGCTCCCCGTCACCCCGGACCGCGCGGCCCGAGCCGCCGGCCGGCGCGAACTCGAAGAGGACTTTGTCACGGTGCTTGCCCTGCGCGCTCCCCTGTACCGCCGTCGGATCGGGCGTGTCGCCCTCGACACGGCGGCCTGCTTCGCGCTCTCGGCGCTGCTCGTCGTGTCGGCCCTGGCGCAGGACGCCTCCGAGAAGGCGCCGATCAAGTTGCAGCTCAACAAGGTCGAGACCGCGGGCGAGGCCTGCCGGATCACCATGGTGATCGACAACAAAGGTTCGGGCCTCAAGTCCTACAAGGTGGATCTCTTCGCCTTCGACCCCGAGGGCGTCGCGCAGAAGCGCGTGGCGGTCGAACTCGGGCCGCTGCCGCCGAAGAAGACCACCGTGAAGATCTTCGATTTCCCCGGCATCGCCTGCAACAAGGTCGGTCGCGTCCTCCTGAACGACGTCCTGACCTGCGACGGCGGCGATCCGGGCCGCGAGGCCTGCCTCGAGCGGACCGAGACCGACAGCAAGGCCGGCCTGCCGTTCGACCGCTGATGCGGATGGTGTGACGGCTGACGAGACCAAACCGCCCGGCGGCGAGAGCCGCCGGGCGGCCTGCGGCTTTCGCCGCACCCCGAGACGATGGCGGCGCGACGCCGCGTGAGACCAGGACGCCAGGAGCCCGCGATGGACCCGACACAAGCCCCGATCGAGGCGGCCCACGACTTCTCGTTCCTCGGCCTGTTCCTGCAGGCCGACCCGATCGTGAAGGGCGTGATGATCCTGCTGGTGATCGCCTCGATCGCCTGCTGGACGGTGGTGTTCGAGAAGGTCATCCGGCTCGCCGCCGCGCGGCGCCAGGCCAAGGCCTTCGCGAATCTGGTCCGCTCCGGGGGCAGCCTCGACGGCGAGCATCGCGGCATCGCCGGCCACGTGGTGAAGGCGGCGATCGACGCGTGGCGCGATCAGGATTCCTCCGAGACCCGGGCCGAGCGCCGCGACCGCATCGAGCGGGCGATGAAGGGCGCCCTCGCCATCGAGGTGAAGCGCCTGCGCACCGGCCTGTCGCTGCTGGCGACCTCCGGCTCCACGGCCCCGTTCGTCGGCCTGTTCGGCACCGTCTGGGGCATCATGAACTCGTTCTCGTCCATCGCCCGGAGCCAGGACACCTCCCTCGCCGTCGTGGCGCCGGGCATCGCGGAGGCGCTGTTCGCCACGGCGATCGGTCTCGTCGTCGCGATCCCGGCGGTGATGGCCTACAACAAGCTCTCGAGCGACGTGAGCGGCATCCAGAGCACCTTCTCGTCCTATATCTCGGTCCTGGGCAACCGCCTCGCGCGCGACCGCGCCGGCGCCCACCGCGCGGCCGCCGAGTAGCGCGGCCGGCGCCAGCCCCCAGAGAGCCGAACGTAAAGGTACCGGAGACGCCCCATGGCGATGGGATCCATTCGCGCGAACGACGACGACGACCTCGACGACGTGCCGATGTCCGACATCAACGTCACCCCGATGGTCGACGTGATGCTCGTACTGCTGATCATCTTCATGGTCGCCGCGCCGCTGATGACCACCGGCGTGCCGGTCCAGCTGCCGAAGACCGCGGCGCCCAAGGTCGCGCAGTCGAAGAAGCCCGCCGAGGTGACGGTCGACAAGGACGGCAACCCGTCCATCGCCAAGGAGGTGTTCACGATGGAGAGCATCGTGCCGCGCCTGCGCGAGATGGCGGCTGCCGACAAGGATCAGGTGATCCTCGTGCGCGGCGACCGCGACGTGCCCTACGGCAAGGTCATGGAGGTCATGGGCCTCGTCGGACAGGCCGGCTTCACCAAGGTGTCGCTGATCGCGCAGTCGCCCGGCGGCGCCGCTCCGGCCTCGCCTGGCGCCGCCCCGGCCGCCCCCGCTGCCCCCGCAGGGACCGCGCGCTGAGCCGATGAGCACCTACACGTCGACGGATATGCCGGCCGGTCTCGGCGAGCGCCGCCCGTCCGGGCTGCTCGCCGCTTTCCTGGTCGCCCTCGGGCTGCACGCCTGCGTGCTCGCCGCCGTGATGTTCCTGCGGCTCTCCCCGCCCGCACCGCCCGGCGAGCAGCAGATCACCGTCGACCTCGCGCCGCTCATGACCGACGCGGCCACCGAGGCCCCGGCGGAGCAGCAGATGAGCCAGGAAGCCCCGCCGGAGGCGAAGCCGGTGGACACGCCGCCCGACGAGGCCGTCCAGCCGCCGCCGCCGACCGAGATGACCGAGGTGAAGCCGGAGGACACCCAGGCGGTCGAGATGCCGCAAGAGGCTCAGCCCGTGGAGGCGCAGAGCCAGGTGATCACCTCCGCGTCCGAGGCCGCCGAGCCGCTGGCGCCGCCGCCCACCGAGGTCGCCAAGTCCGAGGAGCCGCCCAAGCCGACGCCCGATCCGGCGAAGCTGAAGGCGGAGCGCGAGGCCAAGCTGCGCAAGATCCGGGAGGAGAAGCTCCGCGAGCAGAAGCGCGAGGAGGCGCGGCAGGAGCGCCTGGAGGAGATCCGCGAGGCGAAGGCCAAGGCTGCGCGCGAGGCGAAGGCGCGCGAGGCCAAGGCGCGGGCTGGCGCCGAGCGGAGTTCGGCGTCGGCCTCGCGGGCTAACGCGGCCGGCCGGGCCGCCGCGGGCAACGATCCGAGCGCCATGCGCCAGTGGCAGGGCGCCATCAGCGCGGCGATCCACAGCCGGATGAACGTGAACGCGGCCGTCGGCACCGGCGGCGGGACCGCGGTGGTGCGCTTCACCGTGATGCGCTCGGGTCAGGTGACGGGCGCCGGCGTGGCCCGGTCCAGCGGCGTCGGCCAGATCGACAGCGCTGCCCTCGCGGCGGTGCGCGGCTCGATGCCGGCGGCGCCCCCCGGCGTGACGCAGTCCAGCCTGTCGGTCTCCATTCCGCTCAACTTCCGCGTGCGCTGATCGGAGGACGATCCGGGCCGGATCCCGCTCGGCCGACCGCTAGCCCGATCCGGATCGTCCGGCGGACGCGTACGAATGGTGTGCGCCGTCAGTCCCACGCGGCGATCCGGATTCGCCATCGGCCGCGCGGGCATGCTAAAGCCTTCGTGAACCTGCCTTCCCCGCGCGCCTGACGGCGATGCGGGAGGGCGCCGATCCGGCCTTGCCTCCCGCCCCTCGAACAGGCCGGACCCGCTCAGACCCCGTCCCGCGCAGGATGCGCCGGGTCGGACCCGTCGAGCCGGGGTGAAAGGGACAGGATGAACGACGACACTGAGTACGACCTCGACGAGGTGAATGCCACCCGCGACGCGGAGGCGGAAGCCAAGACCCGGGCGGAGAACCGCGCCGAGCGCGCGGAACGGGCGGAGCGCATGGCTCGCGAGGGCGCCCAGGCGATGGCGGAGCACCACGCGGCCATCAAGGCGATGGACGAGCGGACGGTGCGGCTACGGTCGCTCCGGCTCGCCAAGGAGGCCGCGGACGCGCAGGCCAAGGCGGCCGAGAAGGAAGCCAAGGCGGCCGCCAAGGGCAGCGCGAAGAAGGCCGCGCCGAAGAAGACGACCGCGAAGGGCTAGAGGTCGATGGCCGAAGACCGCAACCGCCGCCGCTTCACCGACCCGCGCGCGGCAGCCGAGGCGGCCTTCCGGGCCGCCACGAGCCCGAAGACGGCCGCTCCGCCGCCTCAGGCCGCGCCGCGGCCGGCAACGGTCCCAGGATCTCGGGAAGTGGTGAGCCTGCGCCTCGACAGCGCCGTGCTCGCGCATTTCCAGAAAGACGGCCCGGGCTGGCAGGACCGCATCAACGAGGCGCTCAAGGCCCTCGTCCCGGCGGCCGAGGCCTGAGACCTCCCGCGCGGGGAACGCCGTCGCGCCCGGGACCGGTGCTCAGACCGGCTTCGGCCGCTCGCGCAGGATCCGGTTCACCGCCCGGTCGAGGGCGCACAGGAAGGCCGACCGGTCGGCGCGCGAGAACGGTTTCGGCCCGCCCGTGATGGTCCCGGCCTCGCGCAACGATTGCATCAAGTCGCGCGTCGCGAGGGCGAGACCGATCCCGGCCTCGCTGAACGGCTTCCCAGTGAACGCCAGGACCGTGGCGCCGGCCTTCACGCAGCGCGCGGCCAGCGGAACGTCGGCGGTGAGGACGATGCTCCCGGGTCCGGCCCGCGCGGCGATCCAGTCGTCGGCGGCGTCGAGTTCCGGACCGACGACCACGCGCTCGATCCAGGGCTCGCGCGGCAGGTTCAGCACGCTGTTGGCGACGACGTGGACGGTCAGGCCGTAGCGCTCGGCGACCCGGTAGGTCTCGTCCTTGACCGGGCAGGCATCGGCGTCGAGGTAGATCGGCGGGCGCGCCGGCGCGTCGCTCATGGCCGGGGCACCAGCTTCGAGGTGAAACCCGCCAGGATCAGGAGCACGCCCAGGGCGAACTGGCCGTGCTCGATATCGCCGCCCACCGACAGAACGACGGCGCGGCCGAAGACCGCGAGCCCGATCAGCGGCAGCCCGAAGCGCAGCGCCATCTTCACGGCGATCAGGGTGTTCGCCCGCGCGGTGCTCGCCCCGGCCATCAGCGGGCGACCGCGGCGCGGCGCGGCGCCAGATCCGCCACGGGCGCGGTCTCGGCGGGTCCGCGCTCGAGCGTCGCCACCGACAGCGGCGCGCCGCGGCCGCGGAGCGCGTGGGCGCCGAGGGACCGTGCCCGGACGCCGGCCGGAAGGCGCGGGAGGCGGTTGAGCAGATCCTGCGAGATCAGGATGCCGACGCCCAGCGGGCGGCACAGGGCCTCGATCCGCGACGTCACGTTCACGGCGTCGCCGAAATACGCGATCTTGTGGCGGTCGACCCCGACTTCGGCCGTGACCACCGAGCCGCCGTGCAGCGCCGCCCGGAGCCGCGGGACCGTCCCGAACCGGGCGGTCCAGGCCGCGGCGTCGGCCTCGATCCGGTCGAGCACCTCGAACACGCAGGTGACGCAGCGCGCGTCCTTCAGGCCGCGGGCCATCGGCCACGTCACCATGGCGAGATCGCCGATATAGTCGTCCACCGAGCCGCCGTTGCGCCGCACCGGCTCAGCGAGCGTGGCGAACACGGCGCTGAGATATTCCTGGGCGCGCAGGTCGCCGTGGGTCTCCGCGAAGGCCGTGGAGCCGACCACGTCGAGGAACAGGAAGACCCGCTCCTCCGCCACCGGCTTGTGGTAGCGGCCGATCATGAAGTTCACGAACACCTCGCCGCCGATCAGGTCGCGCATCCGTATGACGAAGACCAGCAGGCCTGACACGGCGAGGGCGTAGGCGAGCACCCGCGCGGTCATGCGGGTGGCGGTCGTGAGGTCGTCCGGTGTCAGGGCGAACGCCCAGACGAGCAGGCCGCCCAGGGCGTTGCCCGCCATGATCATCAGGACGTAGGCGAGTTCCGCGGCCAGCACGTAGAGCCAGGCCGGCAGCCGCCGGATCTTCGCCTGCAGGCCGGCCAGGATCAGCCCGCGGTCGAAGGCCAGCACCGTGGCGCCCATGCAGAGACCGTACGTGAAGCCGGCGAGGGGCGAGGCGCCGGCCGCGAAGATGATGTTGTAGAGCAACCCCGCGCCGGCCGCCGCCAGCAGGATCAGACCCCAGAATATCCGGTGGGCCGGCAGCATCGAGGCATCTCCAGCATGGCCAGCCGACGGACCGTGCGCGGGTCCGGGCGTCGCGTGGCCCTGCGCGGCGGCACTGCGCGGGGCGGCGCAGACTCGGCGAGCCCGCGCCGCCGGACTTCGGGCATGGGCCTAAAGTTTAGCGCCGCGGGAGGCCGCATGCCATTGCTCAACGCCCCAAGATGGCGCGAGTAAGGCGTGCCGGGTTGTTGCGCGGCCGAGCCGTGATACGCCGGCGGCCCGGGACTCGACCGGACCGCCGCCAGCAACCCCCTGTGACAGCGAAGAGGGAGCGCTGCCATGTACGCCAGGAGCTTCGGCGCGACGCGCGTCTCTGTGCCGGTGATCGGCCAGGGCACGTGGCACATCGACAGTTCGGACCGGACGGACGCGGTCCGGGCGCTGCGGGCCGGGATCGACGCCGGCATGACCCATATCGACACCGCGGAGATGTACGGGGACGCGGAGGCGATCGTCGCCGCCGCCGTCGCGGATTGCCGCGAGGAGGTGTTCCTCGTCTCCAAGGTGGTGCCGGGCAACGCGACGCGCCGGGGCGTCGCGCGGGCCTGTGAGGCGTCGCTCCAGCGTCTGCGGACGGACCGGCTGGACTGCTACCTGCTGCACTGGCCGGGTCAGCACCCGCTCGAGGAGACGATCGCGGGCTTCGAGGATCTGCGCCGGGCCGGCAAGATCCTGTCCTGGGGCGTCAGCAACTTCGACGTCGAGGATCTCGATCGCGTCCGGGCCATCGCGGGGCCGGACCGGATCGCCTGCAATCAGGTCCTCTACCACCTGAACGAGCGGGCCATCGAGCACGCCGTGCTGCCCTGGTGCGAGAAGCACGGCGTCGCCATGGTGGGCTACTCGCCCTTCGGCAGCGGCGACTTCCCCGATCCGGCCAGCGCGGGCGGCCGCGTCCTGGCGGGCATCGCGCAGAACCACGGCACGACGCCCTACGCGGTGGCCCTCGCCTACCTGACCCGGCTGCCGGGCACGTTCACGATCCCCAAGACCGGTCGCCCGGACCGGGCCGTCGAGAATGCCGGCGCGGCGGACCTGCACCTCGGTGCGGCCGAGATCGCCCTGATCGACGCGCATTTCCCCCGCGGACCGCGGCCCCGGATGCTGCCGATGCTGTGAGCCGCGGGGCCGCTCAGGCCCGCAGCGCCAGGGCCACGGGATCCGCCGGCGCGGCGGCGCGGACGCGGTTGCGCCCGGCCTTC
This sequence comes from Methylobacterium sp. NPDC080182, assembly GCF_050281105.1. Classification (NCBI taxonomy): domain Bacteria; kingdom Pseudomonadati; phylum Pseudomonadota; class Alphaproteobacteria; order Hyphomicrobiales; family Methylobacteriaceae; genus Methylobacterium; species Methylobacterium sp. NPDC080182. The sequence goes on along the minus strand of NZ_JBNNWO010000015.1, from coordinate 25,658 downwards.
TTGGCCGCGTAGAGGGCCCCGTCGGCCGCCGTGAACAGCCCTTCGGGCGGATCGCCGCCGGCCGGATCGGCACAGGCGACGCCGATGCTCACCGTCGCGATGCCACCGACCTCCGGGGCGTGGGGGATGCGGAGGTTCACCACGGCCCGGCGGACGCGCTCCGCCGCGAGGCTGGCGGCCGTCGCGTCGACGCCCGGCAACAGGGCGACGAACTCCTCGCCGCCGATCCGGAAGCTGAGGCCGGCGGTATCGAGGGTGCGTTGCAGGCACTCCGCCACCGCCTTCAGCGCCTCGTCGCCGCACTGGTGACCGAAGCGGTCGTTGAACTGCTTGAAGTGGTCGGCATCGACGATCAACAGCGCTAGGGGCGTCCGCAGCTGTGCGGCCCGCTTCCACTCCACGGCGAAGTGCTCGTCGTAGCTGCGCCGGTTCGGCAGGCCCGTCAGGCCGTCGGTCCGCGCGAGCACGGCGAGCGCGGCGTTGGCCTCGCGGCTGGAGGCTTCCGCGGCCACGTGGCGCCCGACCTCCCGGTGCAGCAGGATCGTCAGGCCGAAGGCGAGGAGGCAGAGGCACAGGATCAGGACGGCGACGATCGCCGCCTTGTAGATCCAGACGCTGCGGATGCTGTCGACGTCCGTCGCCACGGTCACGATCAGCGGCAGGTCGTCGAGGTCGGCGAAGCTGTAGACCCGCTCGACGCCGTCGAGGAACGAGCGTCCCTGGAACTCGCCGCGCGGCTTGGCCCGGTACATCTTGTAGCCGGGGCTCGCGCTGATATTCTGGCCGAGCGCCTCCGGCCGTGCCGGCGCCCGGATCAGCAGCGTCCCGTCCCGGTGGAAGACGTTCAGAGCGATGCCGTCGTCGAAGTGCAGGCGCTCGAACAGCGCCTGAAAATGCGCGAGCCTGATCGATCCCGACACGATCCCGGCGAATGAGCCGTCGGGCGTCCGGATCCGCCGGGTCATGCGGATGATGGGCTCACCGGTCATGAGAGATACGGTCGGCCCGGACAGGATCAGGCCGCCTTCGGGATTCGACCGATGGAACTCGAATTCCGGCAGCGTGCGCATGTTGGGCCGGGTCCGCACGCCGGGATCGCTCGTCAGCCGGACGTCGCCGGCCGCGTCCGTGACGGCGATCGGACCGAGGCCGGAGCCCGCCACAGCCGTGTCGAACAGCGCCAGGCGCCGAATATCCGGGTCCAGGGCCGCGATGTCGGCGCGGCTCGCGAGCCGTGCGGAGTTCCGCAGCGAGAGGTCGTAGACCCGCAGGCTGTGGCCGACGCCCTCCTCGATCACCGCCAGGAGATTCCCGGCGTTGCGGCGGGCGTTGTGCCAAGCGACGTCCCGCAGATCCAGGCAGAGATAGACGCCGAGCAGCGCGAGGCAGAGCAGCAGGCATGTGCCGGCCGCCGCGATCAGGCGCGAGGCGCGATCGTCCAGGTGAGCTCTGATCGCTATAGCGGTCGCGCGCAGGAGCATGGGCTCGATCGGGCTGCCACGAACCGCGCCATTGCGGTTGACGGGCTTACTGTTCACCCGATCTTACGTCCACGAAGATTGAAAAAGCGGTTATTGGCGGCACTAAGAAGCGCTGAATAACCGCTAATACAAATACAGGCCGCCGCGGCTGTCAGTCCCGCCTCGACGCGGTCGCCTTGGGCCGGAGCCCGAGCGTGATCGCGCAGATGCGCGATGGCGCGCGCCGCGGGCCGCCTCTCGCCCGCGACGCGCGCCGGCGCCTGGTCCCGACGAACGCGGAGACCGCGGAGCGTCAGTCACCGATGCCGAACAGCTTCTCGATGAAGTTGCGGTCGTCCTTCGGCGCGCGCCGCGACGGCGCGGCCTGGCGCGGCGCCGGGGCCTCCGGCTCGCCGAGGATCTGGCCCAGGAGCCCGCCCGGGCCCGCCGGAGCGGCGCTCGCCACCGAGGCGGTCGTCTCCGGCTGGCGGCGCCAGCGGTTGAGGCCCGGGAGCGGGACCGGCGTCTGCCCCTTCAGGGCCTGGGTCATATAGGTCTTCCAGATCTCCGCCGGCAGGTTGCCGCCGGTGACCTTCTTGGTGAGCTCGCCGTCGTCGTTGCCGAGCCAGACGCCGGTCACGAGGCTGCCCGAGAAACCCATGAACCACGCGTCGCGATAATCCTGGGTGGTGCCGCTCTTGCCCGCGAGGTCCCAGCCGGGGATGTCGGCCTTCTTGCCGGTGCCGCTGACGAAGGTCTCGTGCATCATGGCGTTCATCATGCCGTCGGCGTTGGCGTCGATGACCCGGCCCAGACCGTTGTCGGAGCGCTTGTAGAGGACCTTCCCGTCCTGGCTCTTCACGGCGGTGACCACGTAGGGGATCACGCCGATGCCGCCGTTGGCGAAGGCCCCGTAGGCGCCGACCATCTCCAGGAGCGTGACCTCGGACGTGCCGAGGGCGATGGAGCCGTTGGCCTGGAGCGGCGAGGTGATGCCGAGCCGCTGGGCGGTCTGGACCACGGTCTTCGGCCCGACCTCCTGGCCGAGGCGCACCGCGACGGTGTTGAGCGACTGGGCGAGCGCTGTCCGCAGGGTGACGGGACCCTCGTAGCGGTGGGAGTAGTTCTCCGGCGCCCAGTTGCCGATCCGGATCGGCGCGTCCTCCCGGACCGTGTCGGGCGTGGCGCCGTGCTCCACGGCCGCGAGGTACACGAAGGGCTTGAACGAGGAGCCGGGCTGACGCTTGGCGGTCGTGGCCCGGTTGAACTGGCTCTGCGCGTAGTCGCGGCCGCCGATCAGGGCGCGGATGGCGCCGTCCGGCCGCATCGAGACCAGCGCCCCCTGGCTGACGTTGTAGCGTGTGCCCTTGGCGTTGAGCTCGTCGGTGAGCGCCTTCTCGGCCGCCGCCTGGAGGCTCGGATCGACCGTGGTCTGGACTGTGATGTCGGTGTCGAACTTGCCGACGTAATCGTCGAGCACGTCCATCACGAGGTCGGCGACGTAGTTGGCCGACCCGCCGCCGCGGGCGTTGGCGGGCTTCGCCGGCTGGGCGAGCGCCACCTTGACGTCCTGCGCCGACGCGAAGCCCAGCTCCTGCATGGCGGCGAGCACCTGCGCGGCGCGGGCCTGGGCGGCCGGGAGGTTGCGGTTCGGGGCAAGGCGCGAGGGCGCCTGCACGAGGCCGCCGAGCATCGCGGCCTGCGCGAGGCTCACCTCCTTGGCAGGCTTGCCGAAATAGCGCTGCGCCGCCGCCTCGACGCCGTAGGCGCCGGCGCCGAAATAGACGCGGTTCAAATAGAGTTCGAGGATCTCGTCCTTCGTGTACTTGTGCTCGAGCCAGAGCGCGAGGATCGCCTCCTGGATCTTGCGCGAGGCCGAGCGCTCCGGGGTCAGGAACAGGTTCTTGGCGAGCTGCTGGGTGAGGGTCGAGCCGCCCTGCGCCACGCCGCGCCGGGTCAGGTTCTGGCCGATGGCACGCATGATGCCGACCGGGTCGACGCCGAAATGCTGGTAGAAGCGCCGATCCTCGATCGCCACGAAGGCGCGCGGCAGGTAGGGCGGCAGCTCCTTGATCGACACGACGCGGCCGCCGGTCTCGCCGCGATTGGCGAGCAGGGAGCCGTCGCTCGCCAGGATCGCGATGTTGGGCGGCCGCTTCGGCACCGCGAGCTGGTCGATCGGCGGCAGCTGCGAGGCGTGGTAGGCGATGAGCCCCGCGAGCCCGATCACGCCCCAGAGGCCGAGGACGACGCAGCCGTAGACGATGCGGCCGAGCCAGGAACGCCGGCGTCGGCCGCGACCCGAGGCCTTCGCCCGCCCCGTTGTCCGCGCCGGCGCCTTGCTCGGCTGCCGCGCTCCGCCGCCCGATCGCTTCGCCACGCCGTCTCCTGCCCCGGGGCGGTCCTCACGGGTCAGGCGCAGGTCGAGTTCGCCGCGATCCCGCGCGCGCCCTTCGGGCACGTCGAAGTTCGGCTCAATCCTGCCCCGACCCTTGGCCATGCATCCCGTTCTCGAATGTTCCGCCGCGATGCGCGACCGTCAGGCACGCCGCAGGACGGTTTCCGCACGCCAAATGCGGCGGTTTCGCGCCCCGTCCGGCAACGACGCCGGGGCCGGCACCGCCGGCGATCCTTGTCGAAACCGTTTGTGACCGCTTCGCGGTACGGTGCGGAAAAAGGCTGGCCAATCCGTTAAGGACCGCGCCGGACGGTCGGGATCGAGCCCGGCCACCGCGTGTTGGGACGACGCCGCCCTAGCGCGCGGCGCCCTGAAGCTCGCCCGTGCTCGCCAGGATCGTCTCCTGCAGCGCGGTCGCCGCCGCGTGGTGGCGACCCGGGCCGAGCACGACGAACTCGACCGCGCCGAGCGGCGGCAGGCCGGCCGCCTCGGAGATCGCGGCGAGGCCCGGCGGCAGGATCTTGGCCGAGTGCGGCGCGATGCCCAGGCCCGCCTCGACGGCGGCCCGCAGCCCCATCAGGCTTCCGCTGGTGCAGGCCACCCGCCAGGACCGGCCCACCGCCTCGAGGGCGTCGAGCGCCAAGGTGCGGGTCATCGACGGTGGCGGGTAGAGCACGAGGGGCAAGGGCTTGGCCCGATCCGGCACGAGGCCGGGCCGGCCCGTCCAGATCAGATCCTCCGCCCAGGCCAAGGTCCCGCGCGGGTCGCCGCGCCGCCGCTTGCAGAAGATCACGTCGAGTTCGCCCGCATCGTAGCCCTGGTAGAGGGCGCGGCTCAGCCCGACCGTGATCTGCAGATCGACCGCGTCGTGCCGATCGGCGAAGCGGGCCAGAACCTGTGCCAGGGTCGACAGGGTGTAGTCCTCGGAGACGCCGAGCCGGATTCGGCCGCGCAGGCCTTCCGGCGAGAAGAAGGCGCGCAGCCGGTCCTGCGCGTCCACCACGTCGCGGGCGAAGCCGATCATGGCCTGACCGTCCGGCGTGGGCGCGACCCGGTGGGTGTCCCGCGTCAGGAGCGCGCGACCGAGCGCCTGCTCGAGCCGGGCGATGTGCCCGCTCACCGTGGATTGCCGCAGACCGAGAGCCTGCGCCGCGGCGGTGAAGCTGCGGCTCTCGACGACGGCCAGGAACGAGCGCAGCAGCTCGATGTTCGGGTTGCCTATCATGAGTCACGATAACCGATATCGGTAACCTGCGGGCGCTGCGCGGCGTTAGGGTTCGGGGCAGCCCCGTCCCAGATCCGCGCCGCGAAGCCTTGCCCGATGTCCGCACCCGTTATCGTGACCACGCTGTTCGTCGGCGGCCTCATGGCGATCCCGACGCTCGGGAGATGGGCGACGCAGGTCACCGAGGTGCTCGCCTCCCTGCTGGCGATCGCCACCGTGCTGGTCGCGATCCTGTATCTCTGCGATCGCTGGCCCGACTACTTCGCCAATCCGCGGATGCCGGTCGGCCTGACGGCGACGCCCTTCGCCGACTGAGACGATGACCGGTCCCGCGCGAGCTCGGAGACCGGGGAGCGGTCTCTTCGCCGGCGCCGCCCTGGCGTTCGTCGCCGGCTTCGTCGACGCGGCGGCCTTCATCGCCCTGACCGGACTCTTCACCGCTCACGTCACCGGCAACTTCGTCCTGATCGGCGCCGAGCTGGTCGCGAGCTCCAGCGGCGTGGTTGCCAAGCTCCTGGCGCTGCCCGTCTTCGTCGGAGCGGTGGCGGGGGCTCGAATCCTGGCCCTGGCGCTGGAGCGGCGGGCTTTCGACCCCCTGCCCTGGCTCCTCGCCGTCGAGGTGACCCTGCTCGCGGGATTCGGGCTGTGTGGCACCGTGTGGTCGCCCCTCGGCGGAGCGGACAGTGCCGCTTCCATCGCCGTCGGCATGCTCGCGGTCGCGGCCATGGCGTTACAGAACGCCATCGGCCGCCTGTCTCTCGGCCATCTCGCCCCCACCACGGTCATGACGGTGAGCGTCAGCCAGGCCGTCATCGACGCGACCGACCTCGTCCTGGGACGTGGCCCACAGCGCGATCAGACCCGGGAGAGGTTCCTGCGCGTGCTCCCGGCGATCGCGGCCTTCGCCGCGGGCGCGCTGTTCGGCGCCTTCGGGATCGCCCATCTCGCCTTCGGCAGCATCGTCCTGCCGCTCGGCGTTCTGACGGCCCTGATCGTCCTGGCCGCGGCGCCAGGAGACGCCGGCGCCGGGCCGTGAGGAGCTGCGCCGCGCGGCGCCCGGGCGGCGACCGCCGTCACCGCTCGGCCGGCGGTTCGGGCGATGGCTTACCCAGCACCCGTCGCGCCTCGGCGAGCAACACGGGATGGCGGGCCGCCTGCGGACCGGAATCCGGCGTCTCGCGGCCGAGCCGGGCGATGCGCGCCCCGAACAGGCGCCGGCGCAGACCGAACCGGCGGACGCTCATCATCAGCGCCTGAAGCACGAGGCGGACGGCCTCGGTCCGCTCGCGCTCCTCCACGATCGCCGCCGCGAGAGCGGCCTCGCGCCGGAGCGCGGCCTCGAGCTCCTCCCGGACGGCGGCGCGGGCCGCCTCGTCCTTGCGCGCCGCGTCGAGCTGGATTCGGCATTCCTGGAGCGCGCTGAGCAGCAGAAGCTCCTGCGCGGACGCATCCCTCATCAAGGCCTCCCGGGGCGCCGTCTCCCGTCCGACGACGGGGCGTTCCGCCCGATCACCGTCGCGCCGGCCGCGGACCGGCCCGCGCGCATCCTGGTGCGACGCCATAGCGAGCGCGGCCGCTGGCCGGAAGCCGCCGACCGGATTATTCGGCACCCGCACCGCGAACCACGGGGGAATCGGGGACGTGCAGATTCGGATCGCTCTGGCCTTCGGGGCCATCACGCTGGGAGGTGGCGCGCTGGCACCCGCCCCGGCCCAGGCCTACCAGCTCGACACGGTGAACCTGGTCGGCTGCGCGCAGGAGGGCGGCGTCTGCCGGATGCCCTATCCCACCAACGTCTATTACGGCGTGCCCGGCCGGACGAACGGCCGGCCGTTCCCGCAGGGCGGCGTCGTGCCCTGCAACACCCAGACCTTCGGCGATCCGGCGCCGGGCCAGGCGAAGAGCTGCTGGTACGCCCCGCGGATCAACGCGGGCGGCGGTGGGGGCTACGGCGGCGGCGGCTACGGCGGTGGCGGCGGGGGTGCCTACGGCGGCGGGGGCGGCTACCGGAATGACGGCTACGACGACCGGCGCGACGCCTACCGCGACCGCCGCGACTACGACCGCCCGCCGCCGCGCCGCTCCTACGACGACGATTACGGGCCGGGGCCACGCCGCTACCGGGGTGATCCCGACGAGTACTGATCTCGGTCGAGCAGGGCAGGCACGGGAACGTATTTGCCCTGTTAACCGCGATCCGGCATCGTCCGGCTCCGCGGAGCCGCGAGACGGGACGGAGGAGCTGATGACGGAGAATCGCCGCGGCACCTTCCGGAAGAACGCCTTCACGTTCGGCGCCGTGCTGCTCGACGGCGGCGAGGTGAGCTGCCTGGTCTGGGACGCCACCGACGTCGGCGCGCAGATCGAGGTCGAGGACGATCAGGCCGTGCCGGACCGCTTCGCGCTTCGTGTCAGCACGGGCACCGAACCGCGCCCGGCCACCGTAGCGTGGCGGCGCAGCCGGCGGATCGGTATCGCCTTCGACGGCTGAGGTCCCTCAGGTCGCCTGCAGGGCCGGGCTCGGCTTAGGCCCGGACCCGGCCAGCCGGAACCGGCGCGGCCGGACGAACAGCAGGTCGAGCGCCGTCCCGCGGACTAGCCGCTCCAGCACCAGCGGCAGGATCACCGCCATCGCCATGACGGTCAGGCTCGCGAGGCCGATATCGGTGATCGCGCCGGTGCGCACGAGGATCTCCCGTGTCGCCGCCATCGGCAGCGAGAAGGCGAGGTAGATCACGATCGAGCGCTGGCCGCAGGTCCGGACCGCCTCGGCGACCGGACCGCCGGCGCGGCCGATGAGAGCCGCCGCCACCACGATCGCGAGGGCTCCGGCCGCGCCGAGGGCGAGGCTCACCAGCGGCAGGCTGGCGAGGGTCGGATGATCCGGCAGGCTCGACGGGGTCAGCGCGAGCCAGCCTTCCAGGACCGCCCAGGCGGCGAGGCCGCAGAGGGCGAGCGGGACGCGGCGGCGCGCCGCGTCGGCGAGCGCGAAGATCCGCCCGGCGAACAGGTAGCCCGCGACGAAGTAGACGTAGCGGGCGCAGAACTCCTCGATCAGGGTCGACTCGCTGCGGATGTCGGCGATCTGCAGCAGGGCGGCGCCGGCGAGGAGCACGCCGCCGGGCACGCGGCGCAGGGCCTTGGTGACCACCGAGAACACCGCCAGCAGGTAGATGAACCAGAGGCTGGAATAGGGCTCGATCAGTGCGTGGGCGAGATGCACCGCGAAGGCCGCGGGACCGGCATCGCCGACGATCTTGCCGTACTTTGCGACCGACTGGATCACCAGCCAGAGCAGGTAGAAATAGGCGAAGTGGACGACCCGGCGGTCGGAGAACAGGCGCCAGTCGCGGTCGATCACCCGTCCCACGAACAGGCCGGAGAGCAGGAAGAAGTCCGGGATCCGGAACGGCTTCGCGAAGGCGACGACCGGGTGGAGGAAGCCCTCGCCGCCCATGGCCTCGCCGGTGCCGATGACCGAATGCATCATGACGACCAGGAGGATGCAGATCCCCTTGGCGATATCGACCCAGGCGAGTCGATCCCCCGTATTCCCGACCCCGGCCATCGTCCGAACCCTCGCGATCGGGGCGATCCTGGACCGGTTCGGGTTGACGGCAAGGAACGGGGCGGCGGCCACCTGCGGATGTGACGAACGCCCGGTAAACGCCGGCCGGGCAGGTGTCAGATCTTGCGGCGCGCCGACTTCCGCTCGCGGGTCATGCGCGTGGCGGCGTGGAAATCGTCGGGCTTGCCGCGGACCCAGACGAGGAAGCGCGCGATCTCCGGATCGGCGCGCAGGGCCTCGACGTCGGCGAGGCGCTTGGCGATCTCCGCCTCGCTGTAGCGGGCGTGGATCGCCGAGTGGCAGATCTGGTGCAGCCGGACCGTGCCGCGATGGGTCCCGCCCTTCAGCTTCGGCGTGAGGTGATGGAGGCTGGAGCGGGCGCGGCGCGGGATCGGGCGCTCGCAGAGGGGGCAGACCGGGTCCGGCGGGCCCGGGACGCCCGGCCCGTCCGGATCCTCGGCGCTCCAGCGCTGCGAGCGCCGTCCGACCACGCGAGCCTCCCTCTCCTACCCCTGCTGGTCCACCGGCTGCGGGCAGGCCGGACCGACGCCCTGTCCGAACAGCGCCTCGGCCTCGCGATCTCGGCTCCCCAGGATGGAGACGTGGTCCCCGGGGATCACGTCGATCCGCGCCCGCGGGCCGGCCGCCTCGGCGAGGTTCCGCGCCAGCTTGGCCGGCACCACCGTGTCGTCGCGGCCCTGCACGATCAGCACGGGCGCCGACCCGTCGCGGATGCGCAGGTCCGAGCGGTACGTGTCGCGCAGGAGCCAGATCGGGGCTAGCGGGACATGCAGCCGCACGGTGTGGATCATCGAGTCGAAAGGCGCCTCCAGGTACAGGCCGATCGTCGGCACCCGTTCGGCGACGGCCACGGCCACGGCGGCCCCGAGGGAGTGTCCGTGGAGGAGGATCGGCGCGTCGGGCGCCCGCGCCCGCGCGGCCTCGACGGCCGCCAGCCCGTCGCGGATCAGCCCGTCCTCGCTGGGGCTGCCGGTGGAGCCGGGATAGCCGCGATAGGCCACAGTGAGCACGCCCCAGCCGCGCGCCCGCCAGGGCTCCGCGGCGAAGCGGGCCGCGTGCGGCTCGGGGCGGGACCCGTTGCCGTGGAAGCTCACGACGACGCCGCAGCCCGGCCGCGGAGGCCGCCACAGGCCGTGCAGGGTCTCGCCGTCGGGGGTCGCGACCGTGATCGTCGCGAGGCCCGGCGGGATCGTCCACGGGTTCTGCGGCCCGAAGGCGCCCGGATAGAGGAACCGGCGCTGCCCGAGCGCGAGCGCGACGCAGGCCAGCCCGCAGAGGAGGAGCGCGGCGAGCAGGAGGCCGGCGATGAGGCGCATTGCGGTGCGATTGCGGCGGGGGAGAACGCGTGCGTTCGGACGAACGGTTTCGGGGATGTGTTTTCTAGGGCGGCCGGTCAGCATTGACAAAGCCGTCCGCGGGCCCGAGTCTGGAACCGTTCCGAGGGGGGCCCTGAAGAGGGCTGAGATTGGGCACGCTGCCCTGACCCTTGAACCTGATCCGGCTCATACCGGCGGAGGGACGGGAACCTGCGGTCGCATCTCGCGCGACCTCATCTCATCTCGGCCATCGCGTGGACCGGACCGCTCCAGCACGAGGAGAGGCCCACGATGAACGCACCCGTTCTCCCGAAGGACGTGAAAGGCAGCCCCGAGACCGTGACCACGGGTCCGGTCACCGGATCGCGCAAGGCGTACGCGAACCCGGCCGGGCGGCCGGACATCCGCGTCCCCTATCGCGAGATCGTCCTCTCCGATCCGAAGGAGGAACCGGTGCGGGTCTACGACCCGTCGGGCCCCTACACCGAGACCGATGCCCGCATCGACCTCAACGCCGGCCTTCCCGGCGTGCGCGAGCCCTGGGTCGCGGCCCGCGGTTACGCGGCCGTCGCGCCGCGGGCGGTGAAGCCCGAGGATAACGGCTTCGCGGGCGACAAGCTCGTGGCCCCCTGCCCCGCCGAGCGGACCATCCGCAAGGCGGCCCCGGGCCAGATGGTGACCCAGTACGAGTTCGCCCGCGCGGGGATCATCACCGAGGAGATGATCTACGTCGCCCATCGCGAGAACGTCTGCCGCGAGGCCATGCTCGCGGGCGCCGAGGCCGCGCTCGCGGACGGCCAGAGCTTCGGGGCCTCGGTCCCGCCCTTCATCACCCCGGAATTCGTGCGCGACGAGATCGCCCGCGGCCGGGCGATCATCCCGGCCAACATCAACCACACCGAGCTGGAGCCGATGGCGATCGGCCGGAACTTCCTGGTCAAGATCAACGCCAACATCGGCAACTCCGCCGTGACCTCCTCGGCCGCCGACGAGGTCGAGAAGCTCGTCTGGTCGATCCGCTGGGGCGCCGACACGGTCATGGACCTGTCCACCGGCCGCAACATCCACAACATCCGCTCGTGGATCATCCGCAACAGCCCGGTCCCGATCGGCACGGTGCCGATCTACCAGGCGCTGGAGAAGGTCGGCGGCGACCCGCTCAAGCTCGACTGGGAGGTCTTCAAGGACACGCTGATCGAGCAGGCCGAGCAGGGCATCGACTACTTCACCATCCATGCCGGCGTGCGCCTCGCCCACGTGCCGCTGACCGCGCGGCGCGTCACCGGCATCGTCTCGCGCGGCGGCTCGATCATGGCCCGCTGGTGCCTCGCCGGGCACCGGGAATCGTTCCTCTACGAGCGGTTCGACGAGATCTGCGACATCATGCGGGCCTACGACGTCTCGTTCTCTCTGGGCGACGGCCTGCGCCCGGGCTCGATCGCCGACGCCAACGACGCCGCCCAGTTCGGCGAGCTTGAGACGCTGGGCGAGCTGACCAAGGTCGCCTGGGACAAGGGCTGCCAGGTGATGATCGAGGGCCCCGGCCACGTGCCGATGCACAAGATCAAGGTCAACATGGAGAAGCAGCTGAAGGAGTGCGGCGAGGCGCCGTTCTACACCCTCGGCCCGCTGACCACCGACATCGCCCCCGGCTACGACCACATCACCTCGGGCATCGGCGCCGCCATGATCGGCTGGTTCGGCACCGCGATGCTCTGCTACGTCACCCCGAAGGAGCATCTCGGCCTGCCGGACCGGGACGACGTGAAGACAGGCGTCATCACCTACAAGATCGCCGCCCACGCCGCAGACCTCGCCAAGGGGCATCCCGCCGCGCAGCTCCGGGACGACGCGCTCAGCCGCGCCCGGTTCGACTTCCGCTGGGAGGACCAGTTCAACCTGGGCCTCGATCCGGATACCGCCCGGCGCTTCCACGACGAGACTCTGCCGAAGGACGCCCACAAGGTCGCGCATTTCTGCTCGATGTGCGGGCCGAAATTCTGCTCGATGAAGATCACGCAGGACCTGCGCGCCGAGGTGCTGGCGATGGAGGAGGCCGGCGAAGTCGTGGGCGCGGCGCCCGCGATGTCGAAGGCCGAGGCCGAGGCCGGCATGCGGGCGAAGTCGCAGGAATTCCTGGCCGAGGGCGGCAAGCTCTACGTCGACGCCGCCGAGTGAGATGGCGGCGCGCCCGGTCCGCTCAGGATTCGGGCGCGCCGCAGCCCCGCCCCGGCGTTCCGCCGTGCGGGGCCTCGATATCGAGAATGTCGCCCGGGCGGGCGCCGTAGGCATCGTGCAGCGCCGCGAGCATCAGATCCGCGGCGATGCCCGTGTCGGGCGGCGATCCCAGCTCCACCAGGCGCGCGAAGTTCTCCGCCGGGTCCGCCTGGACGTATCCGAGCGCCGCCAGCGCCTGCCGTGCCGTCGCATCCAGCCGCAGGCGCCTTCGGCCGGGTGGCCCGTAGGCGCCCGACGCGGCCTCGCAGAACATCCGCGTATCCCGATCCTGGAAGATGCACTGGACGTAGCGCTGCGCCTGTCCGTGCGGCGCGACGACGATGAAGCGGTCGCGCGAGACGTCGACCGGCCCGCGCCTGTGGATGGCGTCGAGACGCTCCACGACGGCGCAGCGGTGCTCGCGGATGAACGGCGCGCGCGTACCCGGATCGCCAGCCGCGGCCGGCGCGGCGAGCGCGGGACTGGTCGCCAAGACGAGCATCGCCGAGATCCTGTACATCGCGTGCTCCACGCTGCGCGGGGCGGGCCGCAGTCCCGTTGCGGGAAGACGAACCGGCTGGGCGCCGAGTCGACCCAGGAGAAAATTCAGCACGGATTTGTGTCGCTCCGGTAACGCGATGTTCATCGCATCTCCGATCCCGCCGCATCATCCGGTGGACCGGCGGTCGCCATTAAGGAACGATTAGGCAGGACCGCGCCTCAATCCTTCGATCACAGGATCGCAGGAGACCGGCGATGGAGATCCGAACGCTGACATCCACGACGCCGGGGCCGCAAGGCCTCGACGCGCTCGGAGCGACGGCCGCCGCCGCCGTGACCCAGCAGGCGCCCGAGCCCGAGACCTCCGCCAAGCCGCTCGAGCCCGCGGTGAAGCTCGACATCGGCACGAACGGCGGCAAGGCGCGGTACATCCAGGATCCGGACACCAGCTCGATCGTGTTCCAGGTGGTCGATCCGTCGTCCGGCAACGTGATCGACCAGCTCCCGAGCGAGACCGCCCTGCGCAATCGCGCCTACGATTCCGCCCGCAGCACGCAGGGTTCGCAGAGCGGCAGCCTCTCCCGCGTCGCCTGAGCGGAGTCGCTCAGGCGCGCAGCCGGCGGACCGAGTCATCGACCGGCGGCGCGGCCAGGCCGAACTGCGCCAGCGACAGGATCTCCACCGGCGCGTCCCGCCGCGCGACGAGCACGCTGTTCTCGGCGACCGTCGTCCAAGTGCCGTGATCCCGGTCGAGCGGCTCCGAGGCGACGACCACGCCGCCCTCCGAAGCGCGGTAGTAGAGCGAGTTCGCCTTGTCGTTCGCGGCGTAGCGGAACGCGTAGAGATCGCGCCCGTCGGCCAGCGCCGCGGTGAACCGGAACGGATGCGGCCCGGCGAGATCCGTGAGGCGCGCGAGCGCGCGCGCCGTCGCCTCGACAGGATCGCGGCGCGGCCCCGGTCCCATCAGGCCGCAGCCCAGCAGCCCGAGGAAGATCGCTTCGGAATCGGTGGTCCCCGCGCGCGACGGGTACAGCTCGTCCGGGATCAGCGCCTCGACCGGGCGCCGCAGGCGGCTCCAGTCGCCGATATAGCCGTTGTGCATGAACAGCCACGGACCGCAGGCGAAGGGATGGCAGTTCGGCCGGGTGATCGGCGTGCCGGTCGCGGCGCGCACGTGCGCGAAGAACAGGTGCGAGTGCAGGTGCCGGCACAGGTAGCGCAGGTTGTCGTCCGACCAGGCGGGCTGGACCTCGCGGTACCGGCCGGGCTCCGGGTGATCGCCGTACCAGCCGAGCCCGAACCCGTCGCCGTTGGTCGCAGCGGTCGATTCGAGCGCCGCGATACTCTGCGAGACGAGGCTGTGGGACGGCTCGGTGACGTAGTGCTCCAGCGGGATGGTGCGTCCCGCGTAGGCGATCCAGCGGCACATCGACGGGCTTCTCCGGGTGTCTGTCGACCGGCTGATCCGGGACGATCGTGGACAAAGCGCGGCACCTTGAGCGCGCGATCGATCACGATCCGTCGCGAAAGGCGTGCCGCGGCCCGTCTCAGACGCCGTGCGTCTGGAGCCAGCTCTCCAGAAGGGCCACCTGCCAGAGCTTCGAGTTGCCCTTGGGCGTCAGCGTGCCGTCGGGATCGGCGAGCAGGTGATCGACGTAGGCGCGGTTGAAGATGCCGCGCGTGCGCGCCTGGGGCCGGTCCAGCACGTCGCGGACGTAGTCGAGGAACGGGCCGCGGATGTGCTTCAGCGCCGGAACGGGGAAATACCCCTTCTCGCGGTCGATCACCTCGGCCGGGACGACCGCCCGCGCGGCCTCCTTGAGGATGTACTTGCCGCCGTCCCGGACCTTGAGCTCCGCCGGGATGCGGGCCGCCAGCTCGACGAGGTCGTGGTCGAGGAACGGCACCCGCGCCTCGAGGCCGCAGGCCATCGTCATGTTGTCGACCCGCTTGACCGGATCGTCGACCATCATGACCTCCTGGTCGAGTTGCAGAGTCTTGTCGATGGCGCTGTCGCTCCGCGAGTTCGCGAAGAAGGTCGCGATGTAGTCGGTGCTGTGATCGCCGCCGACCATGTCGGGCGTCAGGGCCTCCCGCATCTCGGCATGGTCGCGGTCGAAATACGCCTTCGCGTAATCGGCGACCGGGTCCGTCGAGCCCATCAGCTTCGGATACCAGTGATAGCCGCCGAACACTTCGTCGGCGCCCTGCCCGCTCTGGATCACCGTCACGTGCTTGGCGACCTCCTGCGAGAGCAGGAGGAAGGCCACCGCGTCGTGGCTCATCTGCGGCTCCGACATCGCCGCGATGGCCGCGGGCAGCGCCTCCAGTGTCCGGGTGCCGTCGACCGCGAGCTTCGTGTGGTCGGTGGCGAAGGTCTCGGCGATGATGTCCGAGTACTTGAACTCGTCGCCTTCGACGCCGTTCACCGCGTCGAAGCCCACCGAGAAGGTCTTGAGGCCGCGCTGGCCACCGCGCGCCAGCAGGGCCACCAGCAGCGAGCTGTCCAGGCCGCCCGAGAGGAGAACCCCCGTCGGGACGTCGGCGACCTGCCGGCGCTCGACCGCGGTGCCGAGGGCGTCGAGGACGGCCTCGCGCCAGTCCGCCTCGGTCCGGCCACGGTCGGCCGCGCGGGGGCCGATCGCCAGGGTCCAGTAGGTCGACGCGTGCCGCGTCCCGTCCCGCTCGATCGTCAGGATCGTCGCCGGTGGCAGCTTGCGCACGCCCTTGAGGATGGTGAGCGGGGCCGGGACGCCCGCGTGCCAGCTCATGTAGTGGTGGAGCGCGACCGGATCGACCGCGGTATCGACGTCTCCGGCGGCGAGCAGGGCCGGGAGCGACGAGGCGAAGCGGAAGCGGCCCTTCGACTCGCTGTAATAGAGCGGCTTCACGCCGAGCCGGTCGCGCGCCAGCACGACTCGCCCGGAATCCCGCTCCAGGATCGCGAAGGCGAACATGCCGGCGAAGCGCTCGACGCAGGCAGTTCCCCAGGCGTGGAAGGCCTTGAGCACCACTTCAGTGTCGCTCGTCGAGAAGAACGCGTAGCCCTTCGCCTCGAGTTCGGCGCGCAGCGCGCGGAAATTGTAGATGCAGCCGTTGAACACGATCGCGAGCCCGAGGGCGGGATCGATCATGGGCTGCTGCCCGGCCTCGGACAGGTCGATGATCTTGAGCCTGCGATGGCCGAAAACGACCCGGCCGGAACCGAAGAGCCCCGCTGCGTCGGGCCCGCGCGGCCGCAGAGATCCCATCATCGCGTCGACGGCGGCGGGGTCCGCCGGCCGGTCGAAGCAGATCTCGCCGCAGATTCCGCACATAGTGTCAGCAGGGTCTCGGTCCGGCGCCACGCGCGCTTCTTCGAGCGAAACGGCTCGCGCGCCGCGGCGTTCCGCCGACCCGGCCGGGACGCCGCGCCGGGCTCACGCGGGGTCGCCCGGGGATCACGACCGGGAGATGCCGGACCCGTTTGACGCCATCGCCGTCGAACTGCTAGACCATGGCCGTACATGAGCGCACGGCGCCGTTCGGAGCTCGCGCTCCGCGACAGACCTTATCCGTGCCGACCATGTCGGCGGGCGTAGTTCAGTGGTAGAACGTCAGCTTCCCAAGCTGAATGTCGTCGGTTCGATCCCGATCGCCCGCTCCAATCCTCATAAGCACTTCGTAGGGGACCGTGGTACGCTGACAGGCGAGCGTACCACCGTCAGCCGAATCAACGCTCGCTTCCGCGTAGTCCGAGCGCCCGCGAACTGCCACGCTGCCGGGACAACGCCCCTCACCTGACCTGGCCGGTATTTTGGCCCGGGCCGAGTGGGAGGCTACTGCATGGTAGCGGCCATGGGTAGCCGGAAGGCCAGATCTGGGAAGCTGACAGGCGCAGGTGGCCGATAGCCAAGCGACGAATGCGGTCGGACGCGGTTGTAGGTGGATGGCCACAGACCAATCACGATCTGCGCCTCCTTCAGCGAGTCGAAGATCTCTTGGCGTAGGCACTCGTCGCGCCGCCTACCGTTGAAGTTCTCACAGTACACGTTCTCCCACGGCGATCCCGGTGCGATGTACTGGATCTGCGAGCCAGCTTTGGCGACCCACTGGCGCACCGCCTTCGAGATCATCTCAGGGCCATTGTCGCAGCGGATGTGCTCCGGGATGCCGTGCAGGCACATGGCGTCGGCCAGTGCCTCGATCACACCGAGGCTGTTGATCCGCCGCGCCACCTTCAGCGCGAGGCACGCCCGGCTGTGCTTGTCGAACAGCGTCAGGATGCGCAAGGTTCGGCCGTCGTGCGTCTGGGCCTGCACGAAGTCGAAGCTCCAGACGCGGTTGCGGCGGAGCGGGCGCAGCCGCACGCACAAGCCGTCGTTCAGCCAGAGACGGCTGCGCGGCCGATGCTTCTGCGGGACCTTCAGCCCCTCGCGACGCCAGATGCCCTCATCCTGAGGTTCTCGAAGGATGAACCCGGTCCTTGCCCACCGGCCAGCCGTCTGCCTGCAGCAGCGCGGTGACGCGGCGATAGCCATAGCGCCCGTACTCGGACGCCAGGGCGATGATGGCGCGGGTCAGCGCATCCTCGTCCGCCAACAAGGTCGGCACGTAGCGTTGCGTGCCGCGGTGCTGACCGACGATCCGGCAGGCGTGACGTTCGGAAGAGACCGTACTTCTCCCGGATCCCGTCCACCGCCTGCCGGCGTCGCTCGGGGGCTACAAGTTTCCCGAGGCGACGTCCGCCAGCACCTGATCCTCCAAGGATAGATCGGCTACCAGCCGCCGCAGCCGCGCGTTCTCGCGCTCCAGGCTCTTCATCTTCCTGGCCTGATCGACTCGGAGACCGCCGTACTCCTTGCGCCAGCGGTGATAGCTCTGCTCGGAGATCTCCGCCTCCTTGCACGCCAGCGCCAAGCTCTTGCCCTGGGTCGTCTGCACCTCGATCTGGCGCAGCTTCAGCACCACCTGCTCCGCACTCGTCTTCTGACCTCGCCGCATGTCCAACTCCCTCGGGCCCAACTGATCCTCTCAATCAGCCCGGTCCAAAGCCAGCCGGTCAGGTCAGTTTCCGGAATGTCAGCTTTCTGACGCGGATCTGGAAAAGCTGCCGTTGCACGGGGCGGACCTCAGCCATCGGCCGTCGTTCGCTGGCTCAGGTGAGGGCTGCGAGCTTCAGCGCATGGTCTCGGATGTCCGGTGGCCATGCGGTCATGCGCTCGGCAAAGCCGTTGGCATCCCCGGCGAAAAGCGCCCGGATCACCTCCTCAAACCCGGGCAGATCGCCAGCCAAAGCCGAAAGGAAGCGGTAGGCGGCCTCTCTCGCGGCCTTCATCAGGGTCTGCCTACCATCTGCCCGCCGCGCTTCATCAACGAGGCGCCGCAACGCTTGCGATGCACCTCCTGGCTGGGATGCAAGCCACTCCCACTGACGGGGAAGCAGCGTCACCTCGCGGGCGATGACCCCGAGTTTCGGGCGACCTCGGCTTCTTGGCGCACCATCAGGATCCGTTCGGCTCTCGACGGTGCTCGTAGCGTCTCCCGCATTCGCGAGTTCGGCGAACCGTGCGGTGATGTCCGCCTCTGTTCCACGCAGATCGAGGTCCATGACGGAGCCCGACCTGTCGTCGAAGGTCAGGATCGGATCGCCTTCTTCCGCCGCCCGCGCTTTCACGGCGAGAGCCACGTCGATCAAGCGACCGCTGGCGAGCCGCTGCACACCCGCGAACGCGGTGAACGTCCTGATTGGGTCTTCAGGCATGGCGCCTCCATCCTCTCCACCTTAGCCGGATCGACCACTTGATGTCAATTTTACCCGGGTGATATTGCGTCACCGGGGTGCCTTCGATAGCGTCGCCGCCAAGCTGTGAGGGCACATGATGAGAATGGAAGACCGAAAGGCGGCCGTGAGCGCCTACAAGAAGCGAGACGTCGACAGCGGCATCTACGCTGTCCACTGCATGGCCTCCGGTGAGGTTTGGGTTGGCGGCGCGCCCGACCTGTCCAAGATCCAGAACCGCCTCTGGTTCACGCTCCGGCAGGGCACGAACACGCACCGTTCGCTCCAGACCGCGTGGAATGCGCATGGAGCCGAGGCGTTCAGCTTCGAGATCGTCGAGCGGTTGGACGCTGAAGAGATCGCGCACGTCCGTGACCGGGTGATGAGGGAGCGCCTTATCCAGTGGGCGGAGCAACTCCGGGCCGTCCGGATATGAGCTCGGAACTTAGGTCAGCCCATGTGGCGGCCAACGGCATCACCCTGGCCTACGACAGCTTCGGCGACGGGGCGGCTGACACGATCCTCCTGATCGCTGGGCTCGGTACGCAGATGATCCGCTGGACGGACGCCTTCTGCCTTGAGTTGGTGACGCGCGGCTTCCGCGTCGTGCGGTTCGATAACCGGGACACGGGACGCTCAACCCACTTCGCTGAGCATGGCGCGATGGACTTTGCGACCTTAGCCTCGGCGCTCACTGAGGGACGGCGGCCGGAACTCGCCTACACGCTCGACGACATGGCCTCGGACGCGCTCGGTCTGCTCGATGCCCTGTCCATCCGCCGAGCCCACATTGTCGGCCGCTCGATGGGCGGCATGATCGCCCAGATCCTGGCGAGCGAGCACCCGTCTCGTGTGCTCTCGGTCGCCTCAATCATGTCGACCACGGGAAATCCGGACCTGCCGTCGGCAGGGCCTGACGTCATGACGATGTTGATGCGCCCCGCCCCCGATCCCGCCTTGGACGAGGCTGGTTTCCTCGATCACGGCGTTGCCTTCGCGCGGCGCATTGCAAGTACGGCACATCCATTCGACGAAGAGGCCCACCGTGCTCTCCTCTGGGAGGAAGTTCGGCGAGGCCGTGCGCCGGGTGGGTTCGGACGCCAGATCGCAGCGGTTGGGTTAGCTGGCGACCGCCGGTCACGGCTCGCCGCGATCACGGCGCCCACCCTTGTTGTTCATGGGACAGAGGATCCTCTGTTTCCGCCTGCCTGCGGCGAGGACACCGCGGCCGCGATCCCGAATGCGGAGATGATGTTGATCGCCGGGATGGGGCACGATCTGCCGCCATTTCTGTACCGGACCATTGCCGATGCAATCGAGCGAACCGCTTGCCGTTCAAGCATCTCGATTTCGGGACTGTAGAAGGGCCTGAATCCACAGGTTCAAGCGACCGCTTTTAAGAAGGCTGTTGTGCCGTCCCTTTGGCGATAGTGGGTCGATAGCAGACCGTCCACTTATTTGTCAGATCGGCTTCAGGGCAACGGATTCGTTGTTGCGAATATAATCGCGGTAACCGCGCACAGCCCTGAGCAACCCCCACAATATCTGCTGCCAGTCATTGCGCCTTCAAATATTCTCATCCCGCTTCGGCATAGGGAGTTCCTGCTGCCGCGCCCGCGGCGGCTTGGAAACCACGATCGATCAGACGAAGAAAGACGCGACCGGCAGCCGCGGCATCGCCGGGCGTTTCAGCCACCTTGTACCCTTCGAAGAAGGCGACGCTCCACGTCGCCACGAGCAAGCCCGCCACCAGATGCGCGTCGGGATCGTCCGCGGGTCGATCAACCGCCTCTGCCATCATCTCTGCCAAAACGCGCGTGAACTCGCTGCACATCTGACGGGCGCGCGCCTTCAGCGCCTCGCTGGCCAGTGCCGTCGCCACGAACCTCAGCGACGCACCGAAAAGCGGGAGGAGAGGGTTCCGGTCCTCGATACAACGATGAGCGAGCAAGCGCAGTGCCGTGACCGGGCTTGCTCCCTCATCCCGCCCGTGGAAGGCCGCGGCCACCATTCCGCGTACCTCATCCTCACGATCGAAGAACATGTCCTCCTTGCGGGGGAAATGGTTGAACACGGTCATGCGGCCGACATCGGCAGCCTCCGCGATCTCGTCGACCGTCACCCGGTCGAAGCCGTGCTCCATGAACAGACGCGTGGCTGCATCGGAGATGGCTTGGCGCGTCGCCAGCCGCTTCCGTGTGCGCCTGTCCAGCATGGGGCTTGCCCGTTCCTGCACGTCTATATATACTCAGTATAGTTTCATATCGAGATCATTCTGAGGTGACGGCATGCCTACGTCAACCGTGGTATCCGGTGCGTCCTCCAGCAAAACGCGAGCCGCACTCGTAAGCGGCGCGAGCTTCGCCGGCTTGGCCACAGCATTCTGGCTGAACCAGCTTGGATACTGCGTCACGGTAGTTGAGGTCGCACCGGGTCTGCGGCGCGGCGGGACGCCCGTCGACATCGAGGGCGAGACAATCGCAATCCTGACACGCATGGGCTTGATGGACGCCGTTCGCTCTCGAACGCTTCCCCCTCGACGCTTCGCCTTCAAGGATGCGGAAAACGCAACGCTGGGCGATATGGCCCACCACCCAGACGATGAGGCGGGGCCGCGCTACGAGATCCACCGCGACGACCTGTTGGATGTTCTGTGCGGCGCGATCGATGGCGATGTGGAACTGCGGTTCAACCGTTCGATCGTGGCGATTGAAGAGCGTCCGGAGGCGGTGTCGGCGACGTTCAGCGACGGCAGTCAGCACGAATTCGCACTGATATGTGGTTGCGATGGAAATCGCTCCAATACGCGCAGACTGGTGTTCGGCGACGGTGAGCAGTTCACCCGTTTCATGGGCGGATATTTCTACCTCAAAGTCGTGCCAGACACCGGACTGCTCGAACCGAACAGCTCGGAGCTTTTTGCCGTTCCTGGGCGGATGGCGATGCTGAACGGCTATGACGATCGTACAGATATTGGCTTCGGGTTTCGCACAGCCGGCGAGATCGAATACGACTACCGGAACAAGGATCAGCAACGTCGCCTGATCAGGGAAAATTTTTCCGGTCTGAAGTGGAAAGTACCGGATATGCTCGCTCGTATGGGCGAGGACAACGACTTCTATTTTGATCGTATCAGCCAGATCAGGATGCCGACGTGGTCTCACGGGCGCATCGTTCTTGTCGGCGACGCAGGCTATTGCGTGTCCCCGTTCGCAGGCCTCGGTGGCTCGATGGCCATCATCGGCGCGGGAAGGCTGGCCGACGCCTTGGCGCGGCATCCGGACAACCATGCCGCCGCATTTCATTCTTATGAGGAAGGGCTACGGCCGTTTGTTGAGCAAGTACAAGAACGGGCCGCGATCGACAGCATACAGATGCTATTTCCCGGCGACGATGGCGAAATGGCAGAGCGAGATCGTAAGCTGGCCATCGGTGACATCGGCGTTTGACGGCCGCTTTGGAGAAGCTCCGACGGCAGTCCCACTGGCCGAGTTGGGTCCCATGCGGGCCGTCCGCTCGGGGTCGAAACCGGCTGCCCCTAACCCAGCAAACTGGCCCGAAGGCCATACTTCAGGGCAGACCACGCCAGTGGGGGCGGATCAGGAGAGGATAGGGTGTTGCAGAATTTTCTCCCCAACACCCTATCAGGTTTAAGGGTTACTTTAGATCAGCGCGACATGACATCAGCTGACCGAGCCCTCCGATCGAAGCCCCAAAAACCGCCCCGCCTATCGCCGGTAAGCTGCCGAAAAATGCCGCGGGTACTGCACCGCTGATCGCGCCTACCACTGCAGCATTGCGCATCGCCTAAAGGGTACATGAAGGCGGCACAGTGCCGCCAGCCACATTCATAATCTCTTCGTCATTAAGTTCGCGAATGGTATCGGTAAGTTCGCGGATAGCTGCATATTTTAGCTCCTCCGTTTCAAACCATATCGCAGGGTCTTTGCAGGACCTCTTTGAGTCCTGGAAAGACCGTAGCAGACGATCTCCCGCCTGCCACTAGTAAAGATGACCTATGAACTTGCGGATGGACCCTGCGCTAAATGTCGGAAGGGTGGCAATTTGTGGCAGCAGAAGGACGGTTCATGACGATCGGTGTCCTGATCCTGGTCGGCGCCTGCGGGGTCCTCGTCGGGATCGTCATCGGATACGTCGCGGGGACGCGACTCAGCCAGGCCTTCGCGCGGCTGCCGGTGACGGACCGCTCCCCCGCCGCGCAGGCGCTCCGGATGGTGGACCGCGTCGCGATCAAGCACCGCCTCGCGCGGGACGTGTTGTTGAAGGAGATGATCGGTCAGCAAGGCGGTAGGACGGAAGTTTTTGTGTCCTTCCAAGGAAACGGGCGAACAGGCCCGGTAAGCGTTACAAGGCCGCCGCAGCCGCGGGCGGATAGGTGGGGTCGAACTTCGACTGTCGGCTTTTTGTTGCCGCCCAGACTTAGGATGGGCACGTCGGGTGCCGATTCGAGTGGGGCAGGAGGTAGAAAGTCCTTTCAGCCTACTCCAACGTAGAGCTAAGGGTTTTTCGCGCAGGCCGCACAGTTTCGCAACCGCCGTGAGAAGCAGACACCGTGCGACAGGTCGTTGTAGGTCCAACCAAACCAGAGTGGTCCCTGCTGGCTCGAACGTCGGATTTCAGCTGCAGCGGAACGACTGGTTGCTGTCGCTAGATTATTTGCCAAGTGGCCGAAGAGCGTCCGCTTTCGTGGAGCGCTGTTGGCTATCGGAACGCGTGGGTCGGGTCGATAGAAGGCAGTCCGCTTCTCAAATCGACCTTCCGAAGCGTTGTTCCGCTTACGGCCAGACTTGAACACGTGGATGACGCGGCTGATCATACGCTGGTCGTTCACGCGCCGTTCGCTCAGGGTGTTGTTCGACAGATGCCGTGACTCCTTGGCACGGATGTTGGCGATAGTGTAACGTGACCGAATGAAACGTCGAATAGTCATAATTGCAATGATCGTATCCTTGATGGCAATTGCAGAATTCTTCATGACGCATAAAATCTCTAAGCATCCCGCGAGAAATCCGCACCCCATCAAGCGCTATGATGTCATCGCCACTTCAAACGCTCCCGAGCCGTGGAATTCTATCGCGGGATACATTGGATATGAGATCATAAACAGGGAATGTCTGCCAATTGACTCATTTCTAGGTCAGCAAGACGTGCCGAATTTTGGAATTAACATCGAAATGGAACGCGTAGACGATCATACTTGGAAAGGACATTTCTTCCGTGATGCTTGGCAGGATGCAGATATTTACAATCTCGGTATCTGTCATTGGGATGTCACCAGCGCAGGTATTTCTGCGATTGCCAGAAAAGTGAGGTTCAACTGGAGCCACACGTTAACTACCCTTTTGCGTGATGGCATTCAGACGAGCTACTTCAAGAAAAGCCTATACGGAGATGCTGGTGCCGTGCGTTATGGCGCACAAGCCTTCACCGCCGAAGACCCCGAGGTATTGCAAGCACCGAGTGCGTATTTTCCTGTCACTATCGCTGTCGAAAACGTACCCCGCTGAAACATACCAATCAAAACAATCCTCAACATCACCGCTCATTTATTCGAGGCAATATGAAGCAGAAATTCCATTTTTATAGTATCGATTGATAAGCTAGATTGAACAGAACATTAAGTAGTTCTCAAATATACCAATGTTTCGAGACACAAACATCTTGTAGGTCTAATTTCCATAAAATTGGTTCGGGCGGTATCCAGCTGAATGTCGGCTTTGGAGGACATCGCGATCCGCGTTGAACGTCAAGATTGGGTCGACAGCCGAAGGGCGGCTACGGGTTAATTTCCGCCGGTCCGCCGCCCCTCGAAAATGAAGCGGAAGCGGACTCTCGGTGGTTAGATCCTCGATAGACGATCAGCGTTGATAGGATTGTGTCAGGCGGTGCGGACGGTGGCGAGGAATCGGCTGACCTCCGCGGTCAGGTGCTCGGATTGCCGCGACAGCTCCGAGGCCGCCGACAGGACCTGGCCGGCCGCCGCCCCCGTCTCCTCCGAGGCCTGCGCCACGCCGGTGATGTTGCCCATCACCTCGTTCGTCCCCGCCGACGCCTGCGCCACGTTGCGCACGATCTCCTGCGTGGCCGCGCCCTGCTCCTCGACAGCTGCCGCGATCGAGGTGGCGACGCCGCTGATTTCGCGGATCCGGTCGGTGATGCCGGCGATCGACGTCACCGCCTGCCCGGTCGAGGCCTGGATCTGCGCGATCTGGCCGGAGATCTCGTGCGTCGCCTTGGCAGTCTGCTCGGCCAGGGCCTTCACCTCGGAGGCGACGACCGCGAAGCCCTTTCCGGCGGCCCCGGCGCGGGCCGCCTCGATGGTGGCGTTGAGGGCCAGCAGGTTGGTCTGGCCGGCGATGTTGGAGATCAGCCCGACCACGTCGCCGATCCGCGACACGGCATCGCTCAACTGCCGGACGAGGGTGCCGGTTTGATCGGCCTCGCTCACCGCGAGCTGCGCGAGGCTGGCCGATCCCTGCACCTGCCGGCAGATCTCCTGCACCGACGAGCCGAGCTCCTCGGCCGCCGCCGCCACCGTGCTGACGTTGGAGGCGGCTTCCTCGGCCGCCGCCGCCACGGTCGTCGACTGGCTCGCGGTCTCGGTGGCCGTGGCGGTCATCGCCTGCGCGGTCGCCTGCAACTCGGTCGCGGAGGATGACACCGTGCCGATGATGCCACCGACCGCGGCCTCAAAGCCATCGGCCATCTGCCGCATGCCGGCCTTGCGCTGCTCCTCGGCGGCCAAGCGCGCCTGCGCGGTCTCCTCTTCCAGACGGCGGGTGCGGATCAGGTTGTCCTTGAACACCTGGACGGCCGCCGCCATCGCACCGACCTCGTCGCGGCGCGCGCGGTGGGGCAGCTCGCCGCCCGTGTCGCCCGCGGCCAGGCCGGTCATCACGCCCGTCATCGCCTGGATCGGACGCGAGACGTGCAGCAGCACGAAAGCGGCCGCGCCGCAGGCCGCGAGCACGCTCAGTGCGATGAAGAGATAGGCCGTCAGGGTCGCGGACTCGGTCGCCGCCATGGCGCTGTCGGCACCCACGTGCGCGCTACGCTCGTTCAGGGCAACGTCCTGGTGAGGGTCCCCCAGATTTTGGTCCGGCCGGAAGGTGAGCTTCCGGATCTCATTCGGCGGCCTGCAGGGCCGCCGCCAGGGCAAATTCCTGGGGC